>JAYUYB010000383.1:0-10087 GCA_043752655.1 Chloroflexota bacterium | reverse complement strand
CCTGATCGAGGCGCAGCTTGGCCGCCTCAGCGCGCTCGTCGAGCAGGAGCTGCCTGGCCTGAACGCCCGCATCGCCGACTTGAGCCTGGGCGCCGTTGTGGCGCGCAACTAGGGCTCATAGAACCTGTCGGGGCGCCCCTCGTGGGCGCCCGGGAATCTGTGTCATCTGTGGACAAAGCGAATGCAACCCGCCGTATGCAACCCCTCACAATCTACAGCGAGCGGGCGGCGCGCTTCGCAGCCCTGGGCGCCGCCGAGGCCGCCCGCTGGGGCCGCGTGGCCAACCTGCGCCTGCTGGCCGCTCTCGCCGTCGTCGCGGCCGCTGGCCTCGGCTGGTGGCGCGGCTTCCCGCTACTGCTCTGGCTCGCCGCCGCCCTGGCTGTTGCCTTCCTCGCCCTCGTCGCCTACCACAATCGCCTGCGGGCCAGTCGCGACCGCTACGCCACGCTTCACGCCCTGAACGTCGAGGGCCTGGCCCGCTTGCGCCGCGACTGGCCCGCCCTGCCGTTGCGCCAGCCTGCCGCAACCCTCAGCCCCGATGGCTCCAGCCCGCCAGTCGATCCTACCGCGCTCGACCTCGACCTGCTCGGCCAAAGCTCGCTCCAGCATCTGCTCGGCACCGCCCGAACCCCCAGCGGCCTCGCCACCATCCAGCGCTGGCTGCTGCACCCAGCCCCGCCCGAGACGGTGCTTCGCCGCCAGCCGGCTGTGGCCGAGCTTGCCCCGCAGATCGACCTGCGCGACGACGTGGCCGTGCTCGCGGGCCAGGCCGGCGAGAGCCAGGCGCGCTACGAGCGCTTCGCCGTTTGGGCCGTCGGCGAGCCCTGGCTCCTGAACATGCCCGCTCTGATCTGGGTCGCACGTCTCTCTGCCGCGCTGCTTGTCACGGGCGTTGTCGCCCAGGCCACCGGCCTTACGGCGCTGCCGCTCTGGGCGCCGTTCCTGCTGCTCAACATGCTGCTCACCGCCATGTTCGGCTGGCGCAGCCAGGAGACGCTGGCCCAGCTCTATGATCGCGCCGAGCTGCTCGCCGCCTACGCCGCCGTCTTCGAGCGGGTGGCCGCAGCGCCCGCCGAGGCTGGTGAGCTGCGTCGGCTTCAGGCGCAGCTCGGCAGCGATGCGCAGCGCGCCGACCGTCGGCTGCGCCGCCTGAGCCTGATCGCGGCGGGCGCCGAGCTAAGCCGCTCGCTGCTCTACCCCGCGCTTCAGTTTGGGCTGCTCTGGAGCTTTCACGTCGTCGCCTTGGCCGAGGGCTGGCGCCGCGTGTCGGGCGCCAGCGTGCGCCCCTGGCTAGAGGCGCTGGGCGAGTGGGAGGCGCTGGCCGCGCTGGCCGCTCTGCGCCACGACAACCCCGGCTGGAGCGTGCCGGTTGTCTCCGCCGAGGCGCCGCCGCAGCTCAGCGCGCGCGCCCTTGGCCACCCGCTCCTGCCGCCAGAGCGCTGTGTTACCAACGATGTGAGCATCGGCCCGCCCGGCAGCTTCCTGCTGATCACCGGCTCGAACATGTCGGGTAAGAGCACGCTGCTGCGGGCCGTGGGCGTCAATGCTGTGCTCGCGCAGGCGGGCGCGCCAGTCTGCGCCGCAGAACTGCTACTGCCGCCGCTCACGCTGGCCACCAGCATGCGCGTGCAGGACTCGCTCGCTCAGGGCGTCTCGTACTTTATGGCCGAGCTGCACCGGCTCAAGGCGATTGTGTCAACCGCCGAGGCCGCACCGCAGGCGGGCGGCCCGCGCGTGCTCTACCTGCTCGATGAGATCTTGCACGGCACCAACAGCGCCGAGCGCCTTGTGGCGGCGCGCCGCGTGATCGGGCACCTGGTGCAGCTCGGCGCCATCGGCGCCGTCTCCACCCACGATCTGGCCCTCGCCGACGGCGTGGAGCTTGCGGCATCGGCGCAGCTCGCCCACTTTAGCGAGCAGTTCGTGGAGGGGGCTGCTGGGATTGAGATGCGCTTCGACTACACGCTGCGCCCTGGCCTGGCACGCACCACCAATGCGCTCAAGCTGATGGAGCTGGTAGGCCTGCCGACATAACTCAGCGCGCTGTGGCTCTGGAGATGACAAGTTTGTTACGTATGACGGCCCGTAATGGTAACAAACTATTCACCCTGGCGCGTTATTATCGCTTTACGACGTCGCAGCGAGCTATACGATCTAGGTACTGGGGTCATGTTGCGCCACACCGATGCGCAGTGCTAGGCTTCAGTGGTCTACATCTGAAGCTTACCCAGCACAACGACCAACCGCATCTCGGGGAGCATCACGGTGAAGTTAGAAGGCTCGCTCGACACGTTCCCCCTGCGGGAACTCATAGACATGGTTATGTATAGCTCTGTCACGGGTGTGCTCAACATCTACGTGCTGGGCGATGCTGGCTACCTCTACTTCCGCGACAGCGTGCTCTATCACGCCGAGCGCGGGTCGTCTACTGGTGTGCAGGCGCTGGCCGAGCTGCTAGAGCCTGGTCGCGGCGAGTTCAGCTTCGTGAGCGAGATCGTCACCGCTGGCGACTCGCTCTATGGCGGCGTGAGCATGCATCTCCAGACGGCCGAGCGACTCGCCGCGCGCTGGCGCCAGATCCGCGCGTACATCCCCACGCTTGAGCTTATCCCTCAGCTGGTGGTCGCCCGCGAGGCTGCCACGCGCCGCCTGAGTCCGGCCCACCATGCAGTGCTGGATGCTATGGATGGGCGCACGAGCCTGCAGCAGATCACCGATATACTTGGCTGGGCCGAGGTGGATGTCGCCGAGGCCGCCGCCCAAATGAGCGTCGACGGGCTGATCGAGCTGCGCAAGCCCGGCCAGTTCGGCAGCACGCCCGGCGGCCACGAGCCCACCGCGCCCGGCGAGGGTATGTTTGATCGCATTCTCGCCCGCGCGCCGCACCAGCCGCCACGGCCAGTCGAGGGCGATCCTGCCCGCGCCACAGCTCCCGAAGGCGGAGCCCGCAGCGGCGGCGAGGATCTGATCCTGCATATGCTGCGCGGCTCTGGGTAGTGCCCTATCCCCCGCCCCCTGCTCCCCTTATAGGGCTACGTCATGGTCGGGAGGCGGGCGCGTGAACGCGCGCCGTGGGGGCGCTTTGCGCCGGGCGCCCGCCTGCGCGGGCGGGTCCGGAGGTGTCGGCCTGCGCCGACGCGCGGCCGCAGGCCCTACCGCGGCGGTTTCAACCGCCGGGTTCTGGCAACAGCGCCAACGTTGACGTAGCCCTAGTTTCCTTATAGAACCCTTGCCACTTCTCGCTGTAATATGCTACTATAGAGCGTATTGACGCTCTACACATCTTTGCTTGCCCTGAGGCCTGTGCAGGGTTACAGCCCGTCGCCGGCCAGCACATTATGCAGCAGCCATCGGTTATCGCCATCGACGGCCCGGCGGGGGCCGGTAAGAGTACGCTTGGGGCGCTGCTCGCGGCTCGCCTTGGATACCTCTACTTCGACACCGGCGTGATGTATCGCGCGCTCACCCTGGCGGCCATGCGCGCCGGGCTTGAGCTCCACGACGGCGCCGCCCTGGAGGCGCTCGCCGCGCGTGTGCCAATTGAGGTGCTCCCCGCCACAGAGCGCGACGGTCGACAGGCTACCGTGCGCGTCGCAGGCCAGGATGTCACCTGGGCGATCCGCGAGCGCGAGGTGGAGCGCAATGTCTCGCAGGTGGCCGCCCACCCCGGTGTGCGCCGCGAGCTGGTGCGCCAGCAGCAGGCGATCGGCGCACGCGGGCGCGTGGTGATGGTTGGCCGCGATATCGGCACGGTGGTGATGCCCGCAGCCGAGCTGAAGATCTTTCTAGAGGCCTCGCTCGACGAGCGAGCCCGCCGCCGTAGCGACGAGCGCTCCGAGACTGCCGCTGTGCAGCACATGCGCGACGAGATCGCCCGCCGCGACGCGCTCGACCAGCATGTGCTGCGCCCAGCCGCCGACGCCGTCATGCTCAGCACCGACGGCCTCTCGCCGGACGACGAGCTAGCATGGGTGCTCGCGTATCTCGCCAAGTAGTGGCGCCCCTCACGGGCGCTGTAGGGGGAGCAAGCCTGTATGGTGAACTGGCTGCGCCGCATGCTACGTCTCGACGCCGAAGAGGCGATCGACCTTGGCCTCGACGAGCAGATCCTCCACGTGATCGGGCGCCACTGGGTGGTGCTCTTGGGGCGCCTGGTGCCGCCGCTGCTCAGCATCCTTATCTTTGGTGGCCTGGCAATCTACCGCGCCCTCGGCGGGGTCTTTCTTGCCACCGATAGCGGCGCACCAGTTGGCATCGACCTGATCAACGCGCTGCTAATCGCCGTAACGGTCGGCCTGATCCTGCTGTGGTTCGCACTCTTTGTGCGCGGCAAGAAGGCCCGCCGCCCGCGTAATATCGTGGTCGGTGTGGGCGTGGCCGTCCTGCTGCTGATCTGGTTTCGCTACAACGGCGGGCGTGTCTTCTACGTCGACGCGCTGCGTTACAGCGATCAGCAGAGCGATACGCTCAACATAGTCTTGATGCTGCTTGCGGTGATCAGCGGGATCTTTGTGCTCTTCACATTCTACGACTGGCTGAACGACGAGCTGATCCTCACCAACCAGCGGGTCGTCTACGACAACGACCAGGTTATCATCCCGCGCCTGCTGGAGCAGCGTGTGCAGGAGCAGATCTTTCTTGAGGATGTGCAGGACGTGAACGCCAAAACCGTCACCTACCCGCAGCATATCCTGAAGTTTGGCACGGTGACGATCAGGTCGGCCCGGATCGGCGGCAACATTGTCTTCGACGCTGCCGCCGACCCGATCGAGATGCAGCGCCAGATTATGAATCAGGTAAAGGCGCTGCGCAAGCGCATCGGCACCGCCAGCTTCGACCAGATGATCGAGGAGCGGGTCTACGGCAGCAAGGCGGGCAAGCCGAAGCTGAAGGTTACGATCAAGCAGACCAGATCCATGCAGTCGTTAAGCTGGATCTTTCTGGAAAACCCCGAGTTTAACGAGGATAACGGCACCTATACCTGGCGGCCCCACTGGCTCTTCCAGCTTCGGGCTCTGATCGGGCCGCTTATCCTGCTGCTGTTCGGTCTGTTTAGCGTGGCCCTGGTGACGAGTACCCTGGCGCTCGACGCGCTCCTGGTGGTGCTGTTCACCACGGTGGTGCTGCTCGCGTTTGTGGTGTGGACGGCCTGGGAGGTTGAGGATTACCGCAACGACCTCTACATCCTCAACCCCAACAATGTGGTCGACATCGAGAAGAAGCCGTTTGGCCCCGAAGATCGGCGCCAGGCTGGCCTCGGCGCGATCACCAATGTGCAGTTCTCCACCACGTTCATCAGCAATCTGCTGGGCTACGGCGATGTGATCCTGGAGACGGCGGGCGCCGGTGGGAAGTTCACCTTCACCCACGTGCCGCGCCCCAACGAGGTGGTGACGGTGATCAGCGACTATATTGTGCAGTTTAAGCGTGGCGAGAAGGCGAAGACGCTGGACGACACTGTGGAGCTGCTTACGCGCTACCACGAGGCACAGCAGCGCCACAACGAGCTTAATAGCTAGCCCGCCTAGTCGCCACTCGCCCCTGCGATCAGCCCTAAGCTTTGCCGCTACGCCGCCTGCCGCACGCCCTCGATGTAGGCAAGCGACTGATGGCGGAAGTAGGTGTTGTACAGCTCGGCGTAATGGCCACCCTGCGCGATCAGGGTGTCGTGGCTGCCTTCCTCGATGATGGCGCCCTTGCGCAGCACGATGATGCGGTCGGCGTTGCGCACCGTGGAGAGCCGGTGCGCGATCACGATGCTCGTGCGGCCCGCCAGCACTACATCCAGCCCCTCCTGGATCAGCGTCTCGGTGAGCGGGTCGATGCTGGCCGTGGCCTCGTCTAGAATGCAGATCGCCGGGTCCTGGAGCAGCACGCGCGCCATGGCCACTAGCTGGCGCTGGCCCATAGAGAGGCCGCCGCCGCGCTCGCCCACCTCGCTGTCGAGGCCGTTCGGCAGGCTGGTGATCCAGTCGCCCTCGCCCACATGGCGGGCGGCTGCCACCACATCCTCGTCGCTGGCGTCGGGCCGGCCGTAGCGGATGTTCTCGCGCACAGTGCCATCGAACAGGAACGGGCTCTGGTTGACGAGGCCCAGGCGCGCGCGGTAGTCGCTGAGATCAAGGGCGCGGATGTCTACGCCGTCGATGCTGATCTGGCCGCCCTGGAACTCGTAGAAGCGGGCCACCAGCTTGGCGATGCTGCTCTTGCCCGAGCCCGTGTGCCCCACCAGGGCCACCGTCTCGCCGGGCCGGATCGCCATGTTGAAATCCCTCAGCACGGGCTCGTCCTCGCGGTAGGCGAAGTTGACGTGCTCGAAGCGGATCGCGCCCTGGATGGTGGGCAGCGTGCGGCTGTCGGTCTGCACCACGCGCGGCTCGCTGTCGATCAGGGCGAAGACGCGCTCGCCGGCGGTGAGGCCCAGCTGGAACTGGCTCCAGAACGAGGCGATGCTGGTGAGCGGGAACCAGAAGGCCTGGAGGCCCTGGATGAACAGGAACCAGGTGCCGGGTGTAAGCTCGCCGTCGCGCACGCCGAGGCCGCCAGCGTACACCAGCGCGGCGGTACCGATGCCGGCCAGCAGGTTCAGAACCGGGAAGATGCTGCTGAAGGTGTAGCGCGTGCGCTGGTTCACCTTCAGCGAGCGGCGGTTCACATTAAGGAACTCGCCGTAGATCGCCGGCTCCTGGCGGAAGGTCTTGGCCACCCCGATCCCGCTCACCGTCTCGCTGATGTGGGCGCTCACCTCGGCGTTCATGCGCCGCGAGGCGGTGATTGTCTGGCGAGCGATGGCGCGGAAGGCCAGGGCCGTGCCCACAATGAAGGGCGCCAGCACGATCAGGATCAGCGTGAGGCGCAGGCTGATCGTCGCCAGGTAGCCCACGATGAAGATCACCAGCAGCACGCGGCTCAGCAGCTCCATGGTGAGCGTCATCACCTGAGTGAAGGCGGCGCTGTCGGAGTTTACGCGGCTGACGATCTTACCCGAGGGGAACTGATCGTAGAAAGAGAGATCGCGCTGTAACACCGAGTTCACAGCGTCCTCGCGCATGGCCAGCACCACATCGCCCACCGCCTGCGACGAGAAAGTCTGGCGCACAAGGTTGAGCACCCACGAGGTGGCGCCAAGCAGGGCGAGGCCGGTGGCGAGCAGGGCGATCAGGCGCAGCTCGGGGTCGGCGCCGATCCAGTCAAGGCTGCGGGCGATGAAGATCGGGATGGCGGCATCAAGCACAGCCGTGCCGGTGATCATCGCGGCCGCGATCAGCATCTTGCGGCCCTGGGGGCGAAAGTAGCTCAGGATGCGCCGCACCAGCACGCCGTCGCCATACTTGCGGTCGTACTCCTCGGCGTCGAGCCCGTCAAAGATGAAGCCCATGGTTCTCTTCCTCGCAGTGCGTTTTGCTGTTGCCTTACGTTATTCGGCGCCGTTCGGGATAGACCGGGAGACAAGGAGACCGGGAGACCGGGAGCGCCTAGCGGAGTGCGAGGGATGTCTCCTTGTCTCCTTGTCTCCTTGTCTCCTCATCACCCGGTCATCGCCACAGCCTCTTCCAATGGTGGCAGCTCCAGCTCGTCGTAGCGTGCGAAGACGCGGCGGTAGTGGGGCGAGCTGCGCAGCAGCTCCTCGTGGGTGCCGGCGGCGGCGAGGCGGCCCGCGTCGAGCACGAGGATCAGGTCAGCCCAGCGGATCTGCGAGAGCCGATGGGTGATCATCAGGACGGTGCGGCCCTCCTGAGCCTTGCGGATCGCCTGCTGGATCTGGTCCTCGGTGGCGCTGTCGATGGCGCTGGTGGAGTCGTCGAGGATCAGGATGCGCGGGTTGCTCAGGAAGGCGCGGGCCAGGGCGATGCGCTGGCGCTGGCCGCCGGAGAGCGTGGTGCCGCGCTCGCCCACCACGGTGGCGTAGCCTTCGGGGAAGCCCATAATAAAGTCGTGGGACTGGGCGGCCTGGGCGGCGGACTCGATCTCGGCCTGGGTGGCGCTGGGCGCGCCGAAGGCGATGTTCTCAGCGACGCTGCGCGAGAAGAGGAAGATATCCTGCTCGATCTTGCCGATCTGCGAGCGCAACGCGTCGAGGCTCCACTCGCGCACGTCCACGCCGTCGATCAGAACGCGCCCCGCGCCCACATCGTAGGTGCGGTTCACCAGCTGCGTCAGCGCGCTCTTGCCGCTGCCCGTCTGCCCCACGATCGCCACCGTCTTGCCGGCGGGGATGTGGAAGCTCAGGTTGTTGAGGACAGTGGACGGTGGACGGGAGACCGGGAGACAAGGAGTCAGGCCGAGCCGTATCGGCGCTGCCCGCTATCTCCTTGTCTCCTTGTCTCGTTGTCTCCTTGTCTTCCTGGCTGTAGGAGAAACCCACACCCTCGAACGTGATCTCGCCGCGCATGGGGGCATTGATGCCAGCGCTGTTCTCGTCCATCGAGGTGTCGGCGTTGATGATGCGCAGGATGCGACGGGCGCTGGCCGTGCCGGCCTGGATCACGGAGAAGGCGAAGATCGAGACGAAGGTTGGGAAGCGCAGCACATTCACCAGGCCCACGACCGTCACCACCTGGCCAAGGGTGATCGCGCCCTGGGTGTAGAGCCACATGGCATGCATAAAGCTTAGGCCCACCGTGACTCCGTAGAGCAGCAGCGGCAGGTAGCGCGCCTCGATGTAGCCCTGCTGCACGAAGAAGTCGCGGAAGAGACGGGCGTTGCGGCGGTACTTCTCGCGCTCGAAGGGCTCGCGGGCGCTGGCCTTCACCACCTCGATGCCGGAGATGGTCTCCTCCAGGCCGGCGTTCAGCTTGCCGTACTGTTCGCGCTGCGCGGTAATCACAGGGTCGAGCCTGCGCAGGTAGCGGCGCGCGGTGATGATATAGAGCACCACGAAGCAGCTCGGCACCAGCAGCAGCTCGACGCGCGTAATGCCGATGAAGAAGAGCGGCACCGCGATGCCGAGCACCGTCTCGGTGGCGAGCAGGCCACCGGGGACGATCATGCTGGCGAGGGCGCTGGTATCATCGGTGGCACGGGCCATAATATCGCCGGCGCGCTGGCGGTCGTGGAACTGCTTGCTCTTGCCGAGCAGGCTCTCGTACAGCTCCTGGCGCGCGTCGGCCTCGAAGCGGGCGGCCAGGGTCTCGGCGGAGAGCAGGCCGATCAGGGCGCACACGGCGTCGCCCACTAGCACGGCGAGGATGGATGCGGCGACGATCAGCAGGCCGTTGGGGCGGCTGGGGTCGAGGATCTCGTCGGCGGCGCGCCCGATCAGCACCTGCGAGCCGGCGTAGCAGACCCAGGCGCCCAGGAAGAAGACGTAGAAGCCCAGCAGGTAGCGCGGGTAGCGCCGGACATGCGAGCTGATCCAGCTGCCGACGCTGCGGCTGTCGTACTTGTAGGCGCCCTCAATGGAAAACTCACTGCGCACAGCCAAGGCTGCACTCCTTCTTCTAGTCTTGCCGCTGCCCGTCATAGACACAAAAAGGGCTGCGGTCGCCACTCGCGCCCGCAGCCCTCTGGCCCAATGTTGCGCCGATCAGACAGGCAGGTGGCGGGACATGCTGCGCTCGCGCCGGGGGAGCATCAGGGTTCGTGGCTGCCGCTTGCTCTCCATCTGTCGCCTCTTAGTTGAACGTCGATGCTGCGCACATACTAGCACGGGCGGGCGAGAGGGTGTATCAGTCGTTAGTCGGAGGTTAAAGGTACGCCTTGCGCACGGTAGTGATTTGGCGTCGGTATTGCCTCGCGGGCTCGCCGCCCCCGCGCCCCTGCCGCCCGCCGCCCCAATTCCCCCTTTGCAAACGTTTCATGCGGTACGGCTGCGGCCCGTGCTATGATGCGCTGTACACGCGCGGGCCTTTGTGGTGAGACGCTCCATGGCGAGTCGTGGGCGACAGGTTGTGGTGATCGGCGCCGGTGTGGCCGGGCTGGCTGCGGCGCGGCGACTGCGCGCGGCGGGCCTCGCTGTCACCGTGCTGGAGCGTGACTCCACTCCAGGCGGTCGCGTCCACACTGCCCTCGTGGAGGGCTGCCGGATCGAGCTTGGCGCCGAGTTTCTGGCCAGCTTCTACACCCGCACGCTGGAGCTGGTGCGCGA
>JAYUYB010000382.1:0-4226 GCA_043752655.1 Chloroflexota bacterium | reverse complement strand
ACGGCGACTTTGTGGTTGTCTGGCAGGATCAATCCGTCGAAGCCGAGCAGATCTACGCTAGCCTATACGACGAGAGCGGCGCATTTGTGCGCGGGCCGCTCGCGGTGGCCCGTGACTTCTCCACCTACACTGGCGCACAGCATCGCCCAGATGTCGCCATGGACGCCGACGGCAACTTTGTGGTTGTCTGGAGCGGCGGCGATGGCGAAGGCGATGGCGGCATCTTCGCCCAGCGCTTCGCGGCCGATGGCGAGTATCGCGGGGAAAATAGACGCGTCAGCCCGCCCGTTGATGGGTTGTATAACTCGGCCTCCGTTGCCATGGACGCCGCTGGGGACTTCGCCGTTGTCTGGCAGCTGTCCGAGTTCGAAGGCCCGTCGAGCATCGATCTTCAGCGCTACGACAGCGCCGGAGCCGAGCTGTCCGAGGGCAGCACGCAGATCACCAGCGGGGCCGTGGCTGCGCCAAGCCTTGCCATGGATCGCGACGGCGATTTCGTGGTCGCATGGCTCCAGAGCAACTCGATCAGGGCCACCCGCTTCGACGCGACGAGCCGCAGCTATACGCCCGTGGCGGGCGGCGAGACGATCAACGAGCCTGTTCCTGGCGCGGGCTCGCGCGGCAGCCCCGCTGTGGCGATGGACGCAGCGGGCGAGTTCGCGGTGGTCTGGGACGACTACGCCGCAGATCGGGTGCTCGGGCGACGCTTTAGCTCCAGCGGGCAGCGCCTCAACCCTGAGCTCGTGATCGATGCCGAGGAGGCCTCCAACGAGCCGCTGCGCGCCGCGATGGTGAGCGGAAATACGCTCGCGGTTGTCTGGGGCGACGAGGAGAGCGACCAGTTCTACGTGCGGCTCGGGCTGATCCGCTCAGGCAGCGCCGCCCCTGAGCGCACGAGCATTGTCAATACTCGTGGCTTTACCGGCTACCCAGACGTTGCGGGGAGCCCGGTAGGCAACCTTGCCGTAGGATGGGCCTCGACCACCGATATTTCGTTCGACCCCTTAGTGCGCAGCGACGATATCTACGCCCGCCTCTACCGCTCGCCCGCTGTGGAGGCCGTGCAGCCCGACCTGATCACCAGGGTGAGCGAGGATGGGCAGACCGATAGCTTCACCGTGGCGCTGCGCACCTTCCCCACCGCGCCCGTGACAGTGACGCTCACGCCCGATCACCCTCAGCTCAACCTTGGCGCGGGTGATGGCCTGCCGCTGCTGCTGCGCTTCGACCCGCAGAGCGAGCGTGTGCTCTCCGAGACCGTGCGTGTGCGCGCGCTCAACGACAACATCGCCGAGGGCCCGCACACGGTGCGGGTGCGCCTCAGCGCTGCTGGCCCGCGCTCCGGCTATGACACGCCACCGCTGTTCACGGTGGACGACGTGGTGAGCGATACGGTCACGGTGTTCGTGAGCGACAACGACACGGCGACCTACAGCGTGGCCACGAGCACCGCCGGCACGAACGAGGGCAGCGGCACGCCTGTCACCTTCACGATCTTTCGTGGCGGGGCGATTGACGGCAGCAACGGCATCGGCTACCGCTTCGCCGGCACTGCTACCTTTGGCGAGGATTACACAATTAGCAGCGCGCCCCAGGGCGTGAGCAGCGCCAACGGCGTGATCCCTTTTGCGCCGCGCCAGGATGTTCAGCGCATCACCATCAGCGTTGTGGATGATCAGATCGGCGAGCCAAACAGCTCCATCATGCTGGAGCTGCTTGCGCCGCTGCCCGCAGGCTCTGGGCGCGTGCTCTTCCCGGTGGCCGTCGTCACGCTCGGCGACAACGACCTGGCCGAGGTGCGCGTGCGGCAGACCGACGGCAGCACCAGGGTGGTGCGCGGCGGCGCCAGCGACGAGATCAGCGTGGCGCTGCGCACCGTGCCCACAGCGCCGGTGCAGGTGATGCTGACGCCCGCCAGCAACCAGCTCGACCTCGGCGCCGGCTGGGGCGCGCGCGTCACGCTCAGCTTTGCGCCCAACCAGAGCGCCATGCAGGCGCAGCAGGTGGCGGTGCGCACGGCGGGCAGCAGCAGCGCCGCCGACCTTGCGCTTGGAGCGAGCATCAAGTTTACGGCGAGCAGCGCCGACGGCGGCTACACCACAGGCGCCCGCTTCACCATCGACGGGCGCGACAGCGCCGAGCTGCCGGTGGAGATCGTCGTGCCGCCTGGCTCCGGCCCCGGCATCCTCAGCGTCTACCTGCCGCTGATCGCCCGCTGAGCGAAGCGGGACCCTGGGACTGCCCAAACAGCCGTGAGCATTCCCCGTAACTACCGCTCGCACCAGCCACACTGAGCGAGCACGCTGCGGCAGCGTATGCAGCTGCCCAAGCGTCGCCGAGCGCTTGAGGCTCCAACCTCCAACCTCCTTTGGCGAGCGCGGGAGCTGCGCACAGTCTGTGGTACCATGCGTCTGTGCATGTGTTCACAAAGCAGATGCGGCGCAACCGGCGCCACTTTTTAGGAGCAATTCGCGTGAAGCGACTGATGATTCTTGGATGGGTGGCGCTGGGTGTTGTAACCCTGGTGGCAATGGGCGTAGCCACGCTAGCGCTCCAGGCCCGCACGGTCGGCGTGCCGCCAGAGCTTGGCGTGCGCAACGGGCGCCTGGCGCCGTGCCCCAGCAGCCCAAACTGTGTCTCGACCCAGGCCGACCCGAGCGACACTACCCACGCTATGCCGCCGCTGCCGCTCGCTGTGCCCGCCGCAGAGGCCCAACAACAGCTGCGCGAGCTGCTGAACACACAGCCCCGTGTGGAGGTGCTACGCGACGAGGCCGGTTATCTGCATGTTGTCGTGCGCAGTGCCACGATGGGCTTCCCCGACGATGTCGAGTTCTTCTTCGATGAGGCAGCCGGGGTCATCCACTTCCGCTCGGCGTCTCGCCTTGGCCAGAGCGATATGGGCGTCAATCGTGCCCGCATGGAGCAGCTGAGCGCCGCGCTGCTGACAGCCATGGAGCGCTAGTGCAGAGCTGAGCTAGGGCGCCGCCTGGCTCTGACGCACAATCCCAGGTGCGTCAACGGCGCGTGGCTGGTCGCGTGCGCAATCTGCGGATAGTAATGCAAAAGCACCCTCTGGCGGGGTATACTGAGGCTGCGACCAAGCGCTATCACGCAGAGGAATTGTCCGCCTATGACTTCTATCACTCTCGGCATCGTCGTCGGCCTGATCGGCTGGTTCCTCGTCCGCTATATCCTGCTCAGCTTCTACACCGTGGATCAGAACGAGCGCGCCGTGAAGACGAGCTTTGGGCGCGCTGAGCGCCTCCCCGCCGGCGCCGGTATCGACGACCCCTTTGCTGAGTATCTGCGCCCCGAAGAGCGCGAGCGCTACATCTACCCGCAGCTGCTGGTGATCCAGCCCGGCGGCCCTTACTTCAAGTGGCCCTGGGAGCGTATTTACAAGGTCTCGATCGCCACCCAGACGATCAACATGGCCCTCGACCTTGAAGACCCGCAGGCTAACAGCGGCGGCACCGAGCTCGACGCCGTCACCAAGGATCAGCTCAACGTTGGGCTCAAGGGCCAGATCCGCTACCGCGTCTCTGAGCGCCACCTCTACCCCTATCTCTTCGGCGTGAAGAACCCAACCATCCACGTGATGGGCTACTTCGTCTCGATTCTGCGCGAGCGCATCGCGAACTTCGAGGCGCCGCCTGCCACCACCGAACGGCTGGCCTCGCAGCCCACCGACGCCAGCGCCGTCTCTGGCGTCTCGATCAACGACTTGCGCAAGAACCTGCGCGATCTCAACGAGCACATGGACCATGAATGTATCTCGTCGCCCGTGCGCTACGGGATCGCGCTCGACGCCTCGCTGATCACGGAGATCGATGCGCCCGCCGATGTGGAGTCGGCCATGGCCGCGATCAACACTGCGCATAACCACGTCTCGTCGGACATCAGCCTTGCCCAGGCCTCCGCCGACCAGAAGATCGTCCAGTCGAAGCGTGCGGTCGAGATCGAGACCCTGAAGGCCCAGGCCGAGGTGGAGCCGCTGCTGGCGTTGGCCGAGCAGCTGCGCGCGCTTCAGTCCAGCGGCCCCGGCGCCCTCGCATCCTATATGCGCAATGTGCGACTACAGCTCTTCCGCCAGGCCGAGCGTGTGATCATGGAGGTGAAGTGATGCAAGCGCTTATTCAGTTCATTGTGGCCGCCGGCGTCACGTTTGTGCTGGCCTTCATGTTCATACCGTTGCTGCTCGGCATTGGCCGCCTGTTTGGCCT
>JAYUYB010000381.1:0-4226 GCA_043752655.1 Chloroflexota bacterium | reverse complement strand
GCGAAAGAGCGCCAGGCTCTCCTCAAGGAATGTCACCGCAGCCGCGTAGCTCCCCTCAATGCGCGCCAGCCGGCCAAGAATGTAGAGCGCGTAGCCGGTCTGTTGTCGCTCGCCAAGCTCGCGGCTGAGCACCAGGCCTTCTTCCGCCAGCGCTCGCGCCGGCTTGTAGTCATCCTGGAGGCTCGCCAGGATGGCTGCCGCGTTCAGCGCCTTGGCGCGCACGGCGCTCCTTGCGGAAAAGCCCGCCAGCGCCCGCTCCAGAAAGCTGCGCCCTTCGCTCATATAGCCGCGCAACAGCCAGAACAGCCGGATCGCAGCGCCGATCTGCGTGGCCGTCTCTGCTTCCTGTTGCTCCAGTGACCATCCGATGGCGACGCGCAGATTATCGTGCTCCGCCTCCAGACGGTCGAATACATGCTTCTGACGCGCTCCTGCCATCTCCGCTTCTAACTGCTCTGCCAGCCGTGCAAACCAGTCACGGTGCGTGCGGCGCACCGGTGCCGCTTCCGTGAGCTCCTGCAGCTTGTCCTGGCCGTACTGCCGGATCGGCTCCAGCAGCCGGTAGCGCGCCGCACCGCTACGCTGCTCTACAAGCACCAACGATTTATCGATCAGGGAGGAGAGGGCCTCTAGCACGTCGTATGCGTCGCCTGGCGCACCCGCGCAGACGGCCTCCGCCGCTTCGAGCGAGAAACTGCCGGCAAACACCGCGAGCCGGCGGAAGCAGGCCTGTTCATGCGTTGACAGCAGGTCGTCGCTCCAGTCCATGGCCGCGCGCAAGGTCTGCTGCCGTGGTAAGGCCGAGCGGCTGCCGCCGGTGAGGAACCGGTAGGCATCATCGAGCCGCGCGACGATCTGCTCCACCGAGAGGACGCGTATCCGGGCCGCGGCCAGCTCGATCGCCAGCGGGATGCCGTCGAGCCGGCGACACACCTGCACCACGGCCGCTGCGTTCTCCGGCGTGAGCGCGAAGGACGGGCGGACCGACCGCGCTCGCTCAATAAACAGCTCGACAGCCTCATAGGTCAGCAGCCCCTCGATGGGCGGCAGCTGATAGGTGTCGGGCACACGCAGGGGAAGCACCAGCCAGACTGTCTCACCGCTGATCGTCAGCGCCTCGCGACTGGTGACCAGCACGCGCAGCTGGGGGCAGGCGCGCAGGAGCGTCTCGATCAGCTGCGCGCACGCCGCGAGCAGATGCTCGCAGTTGTCGAGCACGAGGAGCAGCTGTCTGGGACGGAGCACATCAGCAAGGGCCTCCGCCAACGTGCGGTCCGCGCGCTCAGGGATGCCGAGCGCAGCGGCAACGGCCTGCGGCACGAGCAGCGGATCGGAGAGCGCCGCCAGCTCCACCCACCAGACCCCGTGTTCGAACTCCTCCACGAGGCTGGTTGCGGCCTGAAGGGCGAGGCGCGTTTTGCCGCTGCCTCCAGCGCCGGCGAGGGTGAGCAGCCGGCTCGTCAGGAGCAGGCCTCTGACCGCGGTCAGCTCGCGTTCGCGGCCGATGAACCGGTTCAACTGGAGCGGCAGATTGTTCGGGGAGGTGGTGAAGCGCTTCGGTACCGCTCCATCTTCCATGGCCTGCCCCCTTCATCTTCTGGACAAGCGCCCACTCAGTTCCCTGCTTGAGAACGTTCAGGGGGTAAGGAGTGAGGGCGTAGGATGGCCGGTCCGGGCGGCAGCGACCACCTCGGTGAGGGATGCCTGCAAGGAGCTGATATGCGCGGGCTGCGGCGATGGCGGCCTGATGGGCGTGTACGGACGACGACGCCATCGTGTTCGAGGCGCGGCTCGCTGAACAGAAAGTGCGTCAACGTGGCCACTGGCCCACTGACTCCTGCACTGTGGCGGATGGGACATAGAGCGAAGGCCTCACTGTAGCCGAGAATGCGAGGGAATTGAAGGGGCGTGTGGAGCCTTGCATCAGGAGCTCGGCTGCACAACGCTGCGATCACGCTGCTCCGCCACTTCCTAGAGGGTTTTAGAGTGACTTTGTAAAGTATCAAGAAGAATGCGCGCTCCTGGTCGTTAGAAAGCCATAGCCAAGAGCTGGCGACCGACGGTTCCATGAACACCACAAGCGCGCGGCCGCAGTAGACCCCCGAGGGCGCCCGGCATCTGCCGCTCGCGCCCCCGGAGGTCCTGTCACGTACACACATCAGGCTGCCGGCCACGAGCCAACGGACTGTCGCGCTGCGCGCTGCGCGGCAGCAGGCCCGCCCCGCGCCGCTACGACCTCGCGGTGCAGCCCGGGAGCCTAAACGCGCCGACCCGCGTCTGCCAGCCGGCAGGGCTGGAGGCCTGGCCCGCCGCGGTGTAGTACTCGTTGACGTACCAGAACGTGCAGTCGTCGGTCGGGTCGACGTTCATCGAGCTGTAGTCGCCCCAGCGGGAGTTGGTCGTCGTCTGCACGCCCGAGCCGTTGACGATCGTACCTTCCCCGAGGCCCATCTGGCCCAGAGGTTCGTCGCTCAGGCGCCCTGTGTAGCGGATGCCCGGGAAGACGCTTGTGCCGTCCACGACGCTGTAGCCGAGAGCGATGTTGCCCTGCCAGTCCATCGCAGCGCTGCCCATCCAGCGGTGGACGCCATCGTTCGCGGAGTAGGTGCCCTGCTGGTGGACGGAGTAGCTGCCGTTCGTGCGCCGGATCTCGTACCAGCGCATGCCGGCGATGCCGGGCCGCGCCTCGACCGACTGGCTGGTCACCAGCGCCTCGTAGGTGCCGAAGTTGCGGTAGGCGAGGCGGAATGTGGGGCGCTGCCTATAGGACAGGATGTCGAGGTAGCGGGTGGGGTCGGTGACGCCCGGCTGGGGGAGGCAGTCGCGCGAGGTCGGGGCGCAGGGGAAGGCCGAGTCGAACTCGGCGACGGGCAGCTGCATCGGGAGCGACAGCGAGGCCCGGGGAGTTGAGCGCCACTGGACCGACAGCTCGTAGACGTTGAGCGCATCGAAGGTCGCGCCATACGGCCCCTCGTCATCCTGGGTGCCGACAATAGGCGCGGGCGCGCCATCGCGGGGGCGCCGGTTGCCGTCGATGTCGGGCGGGAGCAGGCCGTCGCCGATCTCGCTGATTGGAACCTGCTCGGAGTCCAGGAAGAACTGCACGGCGCGGGCCTTCGTCTCGCCGTTGATCATCTTGTTGCGCTCGAGGGCGTAGATGCTGATGCCGTAGCCGCCCAAATCCCCAAAATCGCGGGTGGTCAGCACGTACATGTTATTCCACACGCCGTACTTCGGGTAGTCGGGGAAGAAGTCGCCCGCGGAGTAGGCGTAGCGGTAGTACGCGCCGGTCGGATCTCCCGTCTGCGAAATGGCGATGCAGTTGTAGTAGGGCGCCGCATTGGCCGTGAACTGGCTGAGCAGCCAGCGGTCCGCGAGCTGGTCGTACAGCACAATCGGGTCGCCCCAGGCCTCAATGCAGTCGGTGACGGGGAATCCGGCCCAGAGGGTGCCGATATCCGCTGGTGCCACCAGCACGTTGCCCTGCTTGTCGTAGACGGCGTAGGCCAGGTTGGTCATTTGGACGTAGTGGTTCGGCCCAACGTCGCCGACCGGGTCGGGTGGGTTGACGCGAAACCCGAAGATGTTTGCGTTGTCCTGGTTACTCAACCCCTCGAAGGTCACCAGAGGCTCACCAATAGAAGGGGCGCTCTGGACGTCTGCCAGAGGAGCACCCGACCGGGCCCCCTCGGACTGCAGCGCCCTGTCGCCGGAGTGGCCCTGATCAGTCACAGTCGGGCCGCGCTCCTCCGGCAGCTCGACCGGCCCCCGTCGGGGCGACGCCTCCCGCGCGAGGTCGCGTAGCGGCCGCGAGACGTCGGCGGCGACCTCATTGGTAATCTTTGGCTGGGGCCGGCCGCGCGCCGGCTCGGCCGCGCGCACCGTCCCGAGGGTGGCTGCCATCAGAGTGACCGCGAGAAGGCCCGACACGACACGACCGCGAGACTGCCTGCGTAACCACGTGGTCATCGACTGCTCCTTTGCTCCACTGACATAGGGACGCCAGGATTAGGACTGACCGTGGGTCATGGCATCCGTCCTGGGGACGGGCCGCAAGAAGCTGTTGGGCACGGGGCCGTTGTTTGGAGGCTGCACGGCAGAGCCTGCCGCCCTGCGGCGTGCCGCTATACGTAACCGTTCAGGTAGGGCGGATGGGCGATCTTCCGGGTTGCCAGAAAGTGCGTGATCGGGCATACTGCGACGATGGATGCGCCACCGCGACCCGC
>JAYUYB010000380.1:0-1556 GCA_043752655.1 Chloroflexota bacterium | reverse complement strand
CCGCCGGCAGCAGGGCCAGGGCGCTCGTCCAGTACAGCAGCACCGAGAGCCCGCCGGCCGCGCCGAGGGCGGCCCAGCGCCGTGGCGAAGGCCGCTCCTCAAGGCGCAGGCAGGCGAGCAGGAAGAGGGCGGCGGCGGCGCCGGAGAGGCTGTGGGCGAAGCTGCCCTCACGCATGGCGTAGTAGAGCGGGTTGGCGCCGAAGAAGACGGCGAGGCTGGCCAGGGCGGCCAGGCCCGGTGTGGCGACCCTCCGGCAGATACCGTACATGGCCAGCAGGAGCACGAGCCCACCGAGGGCGCTGCCGAGCAGCGCGAGCGCCACGTACGGCAGCGCGTAGCCGTCGGCCGGCCAGGGACCGCCTGGCTCCAGCCGCACAAAGAGGTGGGCCAGGGCGAAGCCGGGCAGCCAGAGCAGGCCGGGGCCGATCGAGAAGGGATTGAAGGAGTAGCCGGTGGCCGCGATCACCTGCTGCGCGGGGTTCAGCGGCGTGTGGGGGAAGGGCATCTCGCGGTACTCGTTGGCGAAGTCGAGGTCACCGTCGAGGGCCAGAGAGCGTGTGTAGGCGTAGTAGCCGGTGCCGTCGCTCGCCACCCAGGGCGCGAAGCCCAGGACAAAGGCCAGGGCCCAACCCACGCAGAGCCAGCGCACGGCCAGGGCGTCGCTCGCGGGGAACAGGGCCGGCACCCGCATGGCGAGCCGCGCCAGCCCGAGGGCCAGAGCCGGGCCAGGGCGCCCACCGTCAAGGCCTATGCGAGGGCCAGCTCGGCGCCGGGCAGCCGGGCGGCGGCGAGGGCGAGGGCGCCGAGGGCGAGGGCAGCGACGAGGCCAGGGAGCGGCTGCCGAGCGCCCGCCAGGGCCGCTGCCAGGGCCGCCAGCGCCAGCCCGATGGGGAGCAAGGGGAAGGCGAGGGCCTCTAGGCCCATTCCCCACAGGGGCGCGGCCCGCGCGCGGCGGATCTCCGCCCAGTCCAGCACCAGGCCCAGGCTGCGCGGGTCGCCCGCTAGCTGCAGCTCGCTCGCCCGCAGGCCCACCCGCTCGGCGGCGCCCTGGGGCAGCGGCACCTGGTAGACCCGGAACGTTTCGCCGAGGGCGAAGCTGCCCAGCTCCGCGCCGCCAAGGCTAACCGCCAGGGTCGAGGGCGCGGGGCGGAAGCGCAGCTCGGCCTCGGGGCGCGACCAGCGGAAGCTCGTGCTGCTGCCGTCGTCGCTCAGCTCGCGCCCGTAGAAGCCCGCCACCGCCCCCTCATCCAGGGCGGCGCCGATGTCAAGGCGCTGCAGCCCGCGGGCGGCGGACTGCCACAGGGCCCCACAGGCGACGGCCAGCAGGAGCAGCAGCCACCCCAGGGCTGCAATAAGGCGTCTGGCTGGCGAAAAGGGCTTCACAAGCCGGCAGTATACCAGAGGACGCCGCGCCCGATTCGTCGGCGCGGCCATAGGGGTGAGGCGTAGCGTTTCGGGGCAGGCGGGGCAGCGGGCGACTGAAGTCGCGCCACCGGGGCGCTTCGCGCCGCGCGTCGGCCTGCGCCGACGCCGTGCTGCGTCCGCGTAGGCGGGCC
>JAYUYB010000379.1:0-1556 GCA_043752655.1 Chloroflexota bacterium | reverse complement strand
CTAGCGACGGGGAGACAAGGAGACCGGGAGACCGGGAGACCGGGAGACCAGCGATGATCGCATGTGCTGCCACGCTCCTTGTCTCCTTGTCTCCTTGTTTCCTTGTCTCCTTGTCTCCTTGTCTCCTTGTCTCAACCGCCCCGTCGCTCTCTCCGCTCTCTCCCGCTCTTCGCTCTCGCCACTCGCTCCGGCAGCAGCCCCAG
Organism: Chloroflexota bacterium; assembly: GCA_043752655.1. Lineage (GTDB taxonomy): Bacteria > Chloroflexota > Chloroflexia > Chloroflexales > Chloroflexaceae > OHK40. Next base: position 1,353 of record JAYUYB010000379.1, on the reverse strand, counting down.
GGCTTCCAGGTGCGGGAAGCTGTCGGTCATATGGGGGAAATGAAGCGCGCCCACAAACTCGTCCTGGAAGTGCGGGTCGATCGCCGTCTCCACGTAATCCACCTTGCGGGCGGCCACGGCAGACTCGGCGCGGCGCACGGTGCTCAGCAAGGCGATGCGCGCCCCGTCGCCGGCCGCGTTGCCCGCCGCGAGCACCTTATCTGGCTCGCAGTCGGGGTAGAGGCCGATCACCATAGCGCGCAGCGGGTCGATGTAGCTGCCGAAGGCGCCGGCCAGCACGATCCTGTCCACCTGGGTCACGCCGCGCCGCCGCATCAGCAGCTTGCAGCCCGCGTAGAGCGCGCCCTTGGCCAGCTGAATATTGCGCACGTCATCCTGCGTCACGAGGATCGGGCGGCCGGTCGCCGTCTGCTCGGCCGTGGCGAGCGTGTAGGCGCCCTTCTGGCCATCCCACTGAACCCGGCTAGACAAGGAGACAAGGAGACCGGGAGACCGGGAGACACCTACCGGCAGGGAGTCGCTGTCTCCTTGTCTCCTTGTCTCCTTGTCTCCTTGTCTCCTTGTCTCCTCGTCTCCTTGTCTCCTTGTCTCCTTGTCTCCTTGTCTCGCCCCCCACTCCGGCTCAAACCTCCCATCAGGCCGCAGGATGCCCGCCATAAACAGCTCGGCCACCACCTCGATGATGCCGGAGCCGCAGATGCCGGTGGCGCCGATCTGCTCGGGCGGCAGCTCGTCGGACCACGCCTCCTGGCCGATCACGCGGAAGCGCGGCTCGCCGGTGGCCTTGTCGATCCGCACGCGCTCGATGGCGCCGGGGGCGGCGCGCTGGCCGTGGCTGATCTGCGCGCCCTCGAAGGCGGGGCCAGTGGGGCTGGAGCAGCTCAGCACGCCGTGGCGATTTCCCAGCAGGATCTCGGCGTTGGTCCCCACATCGATCACCAGCATCAGCTCGTCCTGCTGATCGGGCGCCTCGGCGATCAGCACGCCCACATTGTCGGAGCCCACGTGCCCGGCCTCCAGGGCCAGGAAATGCACGTTGGCGCCGGGGTGCAGCTTCAGGCCCAGCTCGCGGGCCTTGATGTCCATGGGCGCGTGGGTGGCGAGCGTGAAAGGGGCGCCGCCGAGCGGGATCGGGTCGAGCCCCAGCAGGATGTGGTGCATCACGCTGTTGCCCACCACCACAAGCTCGTGGATGTCGCGGCCGCGCAGGCCGGCGGCGTGGGCCGCCATACCGGCGAGCTTGTTGAGCGCGGCGAGCACGGCCTGCTGCATCTTGGCGAGGCCGTCGTCGTGCATCATCGCGTAGCTCACGCGGCTCATCAGATCCTCGCCAAACGTTACCTGCGGGTTCAT
>JAYUYB010000378.1:0-1557 GCA_043752655.1 Chloroflexota bacterium | reverse complement strand
CTCAAAAGCAACCGCTGGGACGATGCGATGCGCTTGCGCCCACCGCCGCGACGCACCTACCGGCGGCAGCCAGCCTCGCTGCGAGCTTCAGCTATAGCTGCCTGACAACTCATGCTTGGACCCGCGCGGCACCGGTCTCAGTGTACACTGCACCAGGCGCAGCCTGTCGGAAGGGGGATCATGATGAGTATACCAGCGCACGAGCGCATGTTCAGCGGCCATTGGATCGGCGCGACCCAAGGCTACGCCATGCCCGCCCACGTCTGGCAGATCACGCAGCAAGGCGCGCGGCTTACCGTCGCGACGCGCTGGGAGCACAGCACCCAGATAACGCTGCTCTACGCCCGGCTTGCGCCCGATAGCGCCGGCTTCACGCTCAACGGCGGCAGCTTCCACGCCGTCGCCCTCGGCCCACAGCATTTTGTTGTGCCCGGCTGGGACACGAACGATGCCCGTGGCGGCGTTGGCCCCCACTATGATGTAATCTTCGCTCGGCCCGGTATCGCCGAGCTCGCTGCCCCAGCGCGCTATCGCCGCTACCTCAGCACGGCCGGCGGCGCGTAGCCAACGGCCCGCGCGCCCGGCATCAGCCGTACCACCTCCCCAAAGGGAAAGCGCTTGGCCGCGCAGCCTCCCGGCGTCACCACCCAGAGCGTCCGGCAGCGCGGCCGCCCCTGCGGGAACTGCCCGTACCCGTCGGTGAGGTAGATCGCCAGCGGCGCCTGCCCGCGCCGCGCCCCCGCGTCTAGCCGCGCAAAGAAGGGCCGAAAGTCGGTGCCGCCCCCACCCGTGGGCAGCGGGATCGGCGCGCGCGCCGTAAGCCGGTGCGGCCCGTAGAGCTGCGTGTCGGCGTAGTAGAGCTCGCAACGCATGTGCGGGTAGGCCCGCAGGATCGCCTGCACCTCCCCCAGAAACTCCGCCAGCATCGCCCGGTCGATCGAGCCGCTGGTGTCCACGGCGATCGCCACCACCACGCTCTCGCTCTCCAGCGCATCAAGGTATAGCCCGTCGCCTACGAAGCGCCGATCAAAGCCCTGAAAGTCGGTTGGGGTGCGCACCAGGTAGCGCCAGAGCCGGCTGCGCCAATCCAGCTGCCCCGCTCCCAGCTGCGCCAACTCCCGCGCGATGCCCGCCGGCAGCTTGCCATACACCGACGACTCGGCGACCATGCGCGCCTGCTGATGCGCGTCTGCCCAGTGGCGCGCCGCCTCACTCGCCCCTTCGGCCCCATCGGAACTGTCGCCACCCGGCGCCCCAGCGTCGCCCGGCCGCGCATCCAGCAGGTCGTTGTCGGGCTGCGCCTGCGCACGCTGCCCGCGCCCCAGCAGCTCGTAGGCCTCCTCCACGCTCAGGTGCTCGATGCCGCTGTTGCGCACGCCACCAGGCGGAAGCTGATACCCCTCGCGCACCAGCATGCCGTTGATCACGGCGTCTGCGGCGATGTTCCAGCGCTTTGGCTCACGCCCGCCCCGCCGCGGCACATGGATCAGCGCCGCGTGCAGCACCTCGTGCAGCAGCAGCCCCTCTTGCTCGCCCGCCGTCAGCCCGTTAAAGAAC
>JAYUYB010000377.1:0-4244 GCA_043752655.1 Chloroflexota bacterium | reverse complement strand
GCTGTCATGGCGGCGGCGAGCTCGGCCCGCCAGGTCGATCGCCCTGTTGCGGCCTGTGTGTCTGCGCCGATCACTGCCGGTACGCTGAACCCGTGATTGCGCCCGCAGCCGCACGACTCGCGCAGCACCAGGCGGGTCGGGACACGAACGGGTTCAGCGGAGGCGACCCCGCCCTCGATCATCTGGACGAGCAGCTCCACGGCGCGGTAGCCCATGCGGTGCAAGGGGATGCGCACGCTGCTGAGGGCCGGCTGCTGCACGGCGCTCTCCGGTCGGTCGTCGAACCCGATCACCGCCACATCCTGGGGAATGCGCCGACCGGCCTCGGTCAGGGCCTGAATGGCGCCAAGGGCCGACTCATCGTTGCTGGCAAGCACAGCCGTGAAGGGTGCGCCGCCGGCGAGAATCTGGCCCATCGCCGCGTAGCCCACCGCGTAGACGTGCCGGCCGTAAGCCATCAGCCGCGGATCAGCCGCGAGGCCGTGGGCGCGCAGGGCCACCTGGTACGCGCGCAGCCGGTCGCCGCTATCGCCATCGCGATCCTAAGGGCTGCCGGCGATGAAGGCGATCCGACGGTGGCCGTGGCCAACAAGGTGCGCCATCGCCGCCAGAATGCCGCTGGTGTTATCGGCGGCGAGCGTCGGCCCACGCTCGCCGGAGCCGACGAACTGCACGGGGTGGCCGTCGGCGATCATAGCCTGGATGTCGCGCGAGAGGGCCGGCAGATGCAGGGGGTTGACCGCGATCAGGCCATCAGTGTTCCAGGGGCCGATCGGGACAAAGTCGGTTCCGGGCGTGGGGATTGGCCAAGCCGGGCGCAGCGGGTCGCTTGTGGCGGCTGAAATACCGAGGCCGCAGCCCAAGAGCAAATGGCAATCCAGGCGTTGCGCGGCCAGACACATCCCGTTGAGAAGCGGGTCGAGATAGCTAAGCGGAGTGGCTGTCCAGTAGTACTGCCACCCCGTCAGGACGCCGATAGTGAGCTGCCCGGCGCGCGCGTGCTGGCATAGAGCAGACCTCGCTGCGCCCCTACTAACCAGGTTCCCCGGATGGATGCTATGTATTATATGCGCGTTTACCGAAGCGAGCAATCCATAGCCATAGCCTGGGCGCAGGCAATGGGCGCCGCCGGGCGCGCGCGCCGAGCGCGAGTTCAGCCTGGCCCGCATGCTCGACCGCGTCGAGGCTGTGTACCGTGAGGCCCTTTAGAGCTTCCCGGAAGCTTCCGTGCCTTGCACGCCATGCGGCTTTTTGCAGTCAAGCGCCTAGCAAGGTATGGCGGCGTGCCGATCCTGAGCGATGGAAGCGCACATTACCGGGTCCTACGCATCACCGAGGCTTAGGAGATGGAGAAGGTACGTTGCAAGCTTGGTAGCCATGTCTCCCCAGAGCCTGCGTACCGGGTGTTGCTCAGGCCGAGCTTGCGTGTGAGCCAGGCATGTGCGCGTCACCTTTCTCGCCAGACACGCTTGTGCGCACTATGTGCGGGCCCGCGCCACGGGGGAGGTAAACGTGCAGTACACTTTGCCCTCGGCCACGGCCACATGGCTGACGACCCGGCTAGTGCCGGCCATGGGTGTGCGCTCGCGGTGGTGCAGATCGTCGAGCGCGCGTGCGTGCTCCATGGCAAGGGCAAGCCCTTCCGCGTCTTCCAGGAGCTGGAACAACTCGAGCGCCTCGGCTACGCTCGCGCGTGCCGCGGCGCTGTCGCCGGCACTCCCTTCGATCTGGCTGCGGCTGAGCAGCCCGTAGGCCACGCCTGGCCCGTAGCCCACCTCGCGGCTCAGCTTCAGCGCCTCACCGAGCTCCGTGAGCGCTGCGCCCGTATCGCCTGCATCCCAAAAAAGCCCCGCCAGCTCATGGTGCACGCGCCCCTCCATCACCCGGTCGCCACCGGAACGAGCCGCCTCAAGAGCCTGGCGGTAGCGTGCGCGCCCCTGCTGACGTTCGCCGATCTGGCAGAGCGCCTGGGCCAGGCCGTAGCACGCCATGCCCTGGCCACGCAGGTTCTGGTGCGACCAGTGCAGCTGCAAGGCTTGACGGTACAGGTCGAGGGCCTGGCGGGGGCTGCCCAAGCTGCGGGAGATCTCTGCCAGGTTATGCAGCGCCGTTGCCTCGCCCGCGCCATTGCCCTGGCGGCGGTGGAGCTGGAGTGCGGCACTGCCGTAGTCCAGGGCGGTGGTGTAGTCGCTGCTCGCCCAGTGCAAAAAGCCGAGCTCGCGGAGCGCCCGGACTTCGCCGGCGTGGTCGCCCAGATCGCGGAACAGCGCCAGGGCCTGCTCGCCGGCCTCGCGCGCCTCGGCCGGCCGGCCGGTATAGGCGGCCAGCCCAGCCTGACGCAGCCATACCTCGGCCAAGCGGGCCCGATCGCCAAGCGCGACGGCTTGTGCACGCAGCTCGGCGATGGCGCTGACCTGCTCGGCGCGGCGCCCTTGCCGGTCGAGGGTGGCCTCGCGCGCCAGCAGCAGGTCGAGGTGGCGGGCCGGGTCGATCTCAGGCGCCCGGTCGAGCAGCACCAGGGTCTGGTCGAACAGCTTGGTCGCGCGGCCGTACGCGCAGAGCGCAACCGCCTGATGGGCCGCCCGCTCCAGGAACGCGACGGCTCTGGGGTCGTCGGCCGCGGCGTAGTGGGCGGCGATCTCCTCAGCCGTCGTCCTGCCGCGCAGCTGCCCGGTCCGCTCGATCGCCTCGCCCGCCCGTCGGTGCAGCGCGTCGCGCTGCAGCGGCGCGATCGCCTCGTACACCACCTGGCGCACATACGCATGGGCAAAGACGACGGTGTGTCGCTCCGGGCCGTCAACAAGGAGCATGCGCTGGCGCAGCTCGGCGTAGCCAGCCAGGAGCTGCGGCTCCGCCATGCCGCTCACCTGACGGAGCAGCTGCAGGGTACACACGCGCCCGACCACCGCCGCTGCGGCCAGCAGGCGCCACTGCTCGTTGTTCAGCCCCGCGATGCGGTTTCTGAGCAGCTCAGCTACCTGCACTGGCACGGGCAGCGCACCGTCGCTGTCTGCCAGCCCCCACTGCTGCCCCTCCTGGCGCAGCCGGCCGCTATCGGCGAGCGCCCGCAACGTCTCCGCCACCAGGAACGGGTTCCCCCCGCAGTGGCGATACAGCCGCTTGCCGAGCCCCCTTACGGCTGGCCCCAGATCGTGCAGCAAGCGCTCGACGTCACCTTCGTCAAGCGGCTGTAGCACCAGGCGCGCCGGGGCAACCGTGGTGCCAGGCCTGGCCTGCAAGGGGCCGAAGGGAGCATCGGCCTCCTCGGCGCGGTACGTGCCGAGGAGGAGCACCGGCGCGCCGCGCAGCTGTCGGGCGACGTAGTGCAGCAGCGCTGTGGAGGCCGGGTCGGCCCAGTGGAGATCCTCGAGCACGAGCACGAGCGGGAGATCAGCGGCGAGGCAGGCCAGCGTTTGCGCGATACCCTGGAGCAGCCGCAGCCGGCTCTCGGCCGCGTCGTGATCGTCGGGCGCACCTGGTCCAAGCTCGGGGAGTAGGCGCGCCACCTGTTGGCGGGCGAAGGCTGGCAGCTTCGCCACGTGCGGGCGCCACGCCGGCGTGGCCAGGTTCCGCAGCAAGTCACCCCAGAGCACGTACGGCACCTGCGCCTCGGATTGGTAGCAGCGACCTTCGAGCCAGCGAACGGACAGCTGTTGTGCGGCGGCGCGAACGCGCGCTTCATCGATGAGCCTGCTCTTGCCGCTGCCCGCCTCGCCCTCGAGGAGTACCAGCGCGCCGACGCCACGCACCGTGGCGAGCAGGTGCTGGTGGAGTTGCTGCAGCTCATCGACACGCCCGACGAACGGCAGCAGCGTGAAGAGCGGCTCCGCTACCATATAGGAGGGGTGCTGGGGCGCCGCGCGCACCTCGACCAGCTCACGGTACAGGGCGCTGGTCGCCGCGCTCGGCTCGACGCCGAGCTCGCGCGCAAGCACATCAGTGCAGCGCCGGAACTGGTGCGCAACACCCTCGCGGCTTCCCTGGGCGGCGGCGATATGCATCAGCTCGCGATAGGCCGACTCGCGGAGCGGATCCTGGGCAAGGAGCTGCTGCGCGGCGACGAGGGCCTCGTCAAGCTGGCCTGCCGCACGCAAGGCGCTCGCCAGCCCCTCGCGCACCACGAGCGCGCGCTGCTCGGTTGCGTCACGCTGGAAGAACAGCCACTCCTCGAAGGCGGGACAGTCGTTGACCTGCAGGCCGTCGAGCAGCGGGCCGCGGCACAGGCTCACCGCACGCCGCAGACT
>JAYUYB010000376.1:0-4245 GCA_043752655.1 Chloroflexota bacterium | reverse complement strand
GGCTTTCCAGTTGCCGGATCGCCGCGAGCTCGTAGGCACAGCCGAGGCGCTCGAAGATCGCGGTGGCGCGCGCAAGCTGCCTGGCACGATCGGCTGGCGGTCCGTGGCGGGCGAGCAGCAGGTGCGCCCGGGCCTCCTCGTAGGGCATGCCGAGGCGGCGGGCCAGTACGACGACCCGCTTCCAGCGGCTGTGGGCGGCGGTGGGCCTGCCCATGAGCTGGAGGCGTAGCCCCTCCCAGGTGAGCGCAGCGGGGCGGGCCACGGGGAAGATAAGGGCGAAGCGCGCAAGGCCACGACAGGCTCGCAGCGCGGCCGCCCCTAGGGGCGCGCGGCCTGCGGGCTGCGGGTACGAGTGCGCCTCAAGCAGCTCCAGGTAGACCTCGGCGATCGCCTCGTAGCCGCCGAGGGCGTAGAGTGTGGCGGGGGGCATGGGGCCAACGAGCGCGGCGGCAGCGCCTGCCAGAGCCCGCGCGAGCTCGTGGGCGCCCCGGCGTAGGGCGGCCCGGCCCATCAGCGCGTAGGCCCAAACCTCCTCGGCCCGCGCGCCGCCAAAGTTCTCTGCCAGGAGCGACTCAGCCGCGCCGAGCAGCGTCTCGGCGGGGGCATCTTCGCCAAGGGCGAGCAGATTCTGGGCTGATCCCATTAGGCCCCAGGTACGCACCTGCGCATCGCCTGTGCGCAGCCCGAGCGCCTGCAGCTCCTCGCAGCCGGCCAGGGCGAGCCTGAAGGCGCCCTGATGCGCGTAGACCACGCAGCGCGCGGCGATGGCCTCGGCGCGGCGCCGCTGGTCGCCCAGCCGGTCGCCCACAGCTAGCGCCACCCCGAGGGCGCCCAGGGCGCGGCGCCAGCGAGCCTGGCCAATGTCGTGGAGGCCCTGGGCCTCGGCGACCCAGCCCTGGGTTGGCAGGTGGCCGAGGCTGGCGGCGGCGGCCTGGGCGCGGCGCCTGTAGGCGCGGGCGAGGGGCGGCAGGAAGCCAGCGGCAAGATGGGTGGCGGCGTAAGCCCCGGCCAACTCCGGCGAGAGCCCGGCCCGCTCGGCCAGGTTCAGCCCGCGCAGGGCGGCGTAGATCGAGGGCGCAAACTGGCCATCGTAGTAGGCAAGCTGGGCGAGCAGGGCGTAGGCGCGCGCTGCCTCGCTATGGGTGTCGGCTCCAAGCCTGGCGCGCGGCTGGCTGAGCAGCAGCAGGCGCACAGCCTGCTGCAGCAGCTCACGCACAAGGCCGCCGACGAGTTGGCCGACGTGGTGGGGGAGCGGGAAGCCAAGGCGTGCCACGGCCTGCTCCAGCTGCTCGCGGCTCTCGATCAGGCGGCCTACACCGTGGTAGGCTTCGCCAAGCTGGCGCTCCCAGCTGGCGCGCAGCGGCTCGCTGACGCCAATCGCAGCCAGAGTAGCGGGCTCGGCACGGGCCGCGAGCCAGAGCGCCTCCTTGAGAAAGCCCGTGGCCTCGCGGTAGGCGCCCGCCCGCAGCGCGTCCTCGCCGGCCAGGGCCAGGTAGCGCATCGCCCGCTGCGGCTGCTCGGCCTGGCGCCAGTGATGGGCCAGCTGCGCGGCGGCCACGGCCGGAAGCGCGCCGGCCTCATACTGCTCGGCGAGCAGGTGGTGCAACTTGCGGCGCTGGCCGAAGCTCATCAGGTTATAGGCCACCTCGGCGCCAACCGCGTGCTTGAAGGCATAGACCAGCTCGGGCTCGAAGCTGTCGATCAACACCAAGCCAGCCTGTTGGAGCGCGAAGAGCTGATCAACGAGCCGCTCTGGCTCCTGCTCGACGGGATGCAGCGCCGCCAGGGCGACCAGAGGGAAGAGCGGGCCGATCACACTTGCCACCTTGAGCGTAAGCTGCTGGGCCGCCGAGAGCCGGTCGATTCGGCTGGTGATCAGGCCCTGTACCGTGTCGGGCAGCTTGATACGGGCGAGGATCTGCTCCGGCTCGACGACGCCGACGGCCAGCAGGCAGACGCCATCCACAAGCGTGATCACGCCGCTCTCGCGCAGCGTGTGCAGCAGCTCTTCGCTCACGAAGGGGTTGCCCTGGGAGCGCGCCGCAATCAGCTGCCAGATCGGTTCGGGCACGTCGGCCACACCCAAGCGGCGTGCCAGCAGTTCGCGCAGTGCCTCGGGCGCTAGGCCGCGCAGCTGGATGCGCAGGGTGCCACCCGCGTAGGCGAGGCGCTGGTAGGCGGGCGGCGTCTCCGCAAGCGGTCGGGCGGCGACAAGCATGAGCAGCCTGGGTATACGCTGCGAGGCGGCCTGGAGCAGCGCCCAGGAGCTGGGGTCGAGCCACTGGGCATCATCGAAGCTGAGCACGAGCGGGGCGCGGGCGGCGGCGCGCTCTAGCAGGCGCAGCAGCAGCTCGCGGGTATTGTCGGCGCGCACCTGGCCGATCATCTGGGCGGTGAGGGGCGTATCGCCAAGCTCTAGCGGAAGTACGGCTCCGAGCAGCGGGGCAAGATCGACTGCGCCCAGCTCCTCCAGAGCGCTGAGCGCGCGCTGAGCGGCGCCCTTGTCGCCCTCGGTGGCCTCGGGCCGCCCGAGCAGCTCGGCGAAGATCGGGCGCCAAGCATGGTAAGGCGGGGTCTCAACGGGGCTGCCGCTGGTGGTTGCGACACGCATGCCGGCGGCGCGGGCGCTGTCGTGGGTATAGGCGAGCAGGGCCGACTTGCCGATCCCGGCCTCGCCCTCAACCAGGATCGCGCCGCCCACACCGGCGCGGGCCAGCTGCTCCACGCGCTCGACGATCAGCGCCTGGTCGCGCTCGCGGCCGAGCAGCGCGCTGTCTTGCGCGGGCGTTGCCGCCGAGGCAGGCGCCTCGGAGCGGGCGCTGTAGACCGCCACAGGAGCGGCGACGCCCTTGAGCAACATTGGCGGCAGTGGCTCGAAGTGGAGGTGGGCGCGCGCAGCGCGGAAGGTGGCCTCGTCGCACAGGATGGGCGTAGCGCCGCTGAAGGCGCCCGACCCGGCGGCCTGCATCAGGCGCGCCGAGCGGTTGACCATCGGGCCCATCATGGTGTACTCGCGGCGGTGCTGGGCGCCCACAGCGCCGCAGAGCGCCGGCCCGCTAGTAACGCCGATGGCCGAGGCGAAGCCGAGCTCGCAGAGCGCCTGCCTGATAGCGAGGGCCGCGCGCACGCCGCGCTCGGGGTCGTCCTCGTGGGCGAGGGGTGGCAGGCCGAGAGCGGCGACCAGCGTGGGCCCTTTGGCGTCGGTGCCGAGGCGGGTGATGCTGCCCTCGAAGCGGTAGAGCGCCATCTGGAGCGCGCGCATCAGGGCCTGGGCCTGGCGCAGCGGCGTATCGGCGCTCAGGCCCGGCAGATTGATGAAGAGCACCGTCACGTGGCGCTGCTCGGCGAGCCAGGCCGTCTGGCCGGCATCGAGGCGCGAGAGGATCGCCTTTGGCAGATAGGAGCGCAGCGCCTCGGCCATCTCCGGCACGAGCGGCGGCGTCTCCAGCCGACGCATTGGCAGGTAGTCGGCGAGGCTCTCCAGGCGCACGGCGCCGGAGGGCAGCGGGTGGCCCATGCAGGCCGCGCTAACCAGGGGCCAGGCTGTGGGGGCGATCACCACCTCGCCGGGGCGGGCCTCGCTCTCAGCGCGGCCCGTCTCCATCAGGGCTGCGCCGGTGACGAGCAGCTCCCAGCGCCCGAAGACCCCACCGATATGCATGGTCGTCACGTCGCCGGCGCCAACGCCGACGCGCACCTTGAGGTTTGGCGGCGGGGCGGCGTCGTCGAAGGAGCCCCAGGCGTCGGGGGCCATCATCATCTGGACGGCGAGGCCGCACTGGACGGCGCGCTGGGCGAGCGTGGCGAGCGGCTCGTCGCCATACCAGAGCGCGAGCAGACCGTCGCCGGCGAACTTCACCACATCGCCGCCGTGGCTGAGCACCACGCCAACAAGATGGCCGAAGTAGAGGTCGAGGATGCGGGTGAGCTCCTCGGCGCCGGCGGGGCTGTGGCGGGTGAGATGCTCGGTGAGGGCGGTGAAGCCGGAGAGATCGGCGAAGAGCACAGCGGCAGGGAAGCGCTCCACGGCGGGCGCCATCGTCGCGCCCGCGTCGGCAGTCATGCGGCGCAGGATGAGCGATGGGACATAGCAGGCCAGATCCTCAAGCGGGGCCGTGGTCGTCATAACAGGCCCTGCGCGCAATTGGGAAGCGCTGCGTGCCGATGAATGCCACTGATCAGGTGTGGAGTGATGAGGCTAAGAGGATACCCGAAACTCGCCTGGCGCGCAAATGGGCTGATGCA
>JAYUYB010000375.1:0-4248 GCA_043752655.1 Chloroflexota bacterium | reverse complement strand
TCTGCGGGAGATTGTTGTGCAGGGCCCAGAGCGGCTCCACCTCGGGGCTGCCATTGGGCAGCGTGGCGACTTCCGCGGCGCCGTGGCGCTCCGCAAGGGCCGTCACATCGCGTAGGTGGCGCTCGACGGCGGCGGCCAGACCCTCGACGCGCACCTCTAGCGTGAACATGGAGGCGGCACCGGGGCTATCGGCAAGGGCGCTTTGGCCCTCGTGATACTCCACGGCGGCAGGGGTGAGCTGGCTCGCGCGCAGGGCGTCGGCAAGGGCGAAGGCGCCCTCGGGGCGAGCAAAGCGACAGGAAAGCGAGGCGGCGGCGCGCGGGCGGGGCATCAGCTTGAAGTTGGCCGACACGATGATGCCGAGCGTGCCGAGGCTGCCCAGGTAGAGCTTCATCATGTCGAAGCCGCTCACGTTCTTCACCACCATGCCGCCGGCCTTACTGACCCGGCCCGTGGCCTCGACCATCTGGATGCCGATCACGAGGTCGCGGGCACTACCGTAGCCAAGGCGGCGCGGGCCGTCCATGCCGGTGGCGAGCAGGCCGCCGATCGTGCTGCGCGCGGGCCAGGGCGGATCGAGCGGCAGCATCTGGCCGTTGGCGGCGAGGGCCGCGTCGAGCGTGGCGAAGGGCATCCCGGCCTGCACCGAGATCGTCAGGTCGTCGGGCTCGTAGATCAGGATCTTGTCGAGGCGCGTCGTCCGCACCGCCACAAAGCGCTCGGCGACGAGCGGGCGGCCCCAGCTTTGCATAGTGCCCCCGCCGTATGGGACCACCGGCACGCGGGCGCTGTGGCAGGCGGCGACCACCTGGGCCAGCTCCTCCACCGAGGCGGGGGCGACGACGAGCAGCGGCGCGCGGCCGTGGACGGCGAACGGGGCGCCATCCTCGCTCAGGTGCGCGGGGCCGACAATTGCGGCGAGCTGATGGTTGAGTGTTTGCATCGTCACGGCCTCAGCCTGCATGTATCCGCAAATTACGCAGATTGCGCAGATTTAGGTGCGCTCTTCTGGGGCCATCTGCGTAATCTGCGGATGATCACGCGCCCTTTAGCTCCGCCCACGCCGTGCCCGCCCGCCGCAGCGCCGCCAGCTCGCCGCAGCCACGGCCTTTTGGGAAAATCTTGCCGGGGTTGAAGAGATCCTGCGGGTCGAAGCTCTGGTGCAGCCCAGCCATCGCGGCGAGGTCGTCGGTGGAGAAGAGCAGCGTCATATAATCCTGCTTCTCCACGCCGATACCGTGCTCGCCGCTGATCACGCCACCCTGCTCGATGCTTACGTGCATCACGCTGGTGGCCGCCTCCAGCGCCCGCTGGTTCTGGCTGCTGTCGCGCCGGTCGAACAGAATGATCGGGTGCAGGTTGCCGTCGCCTGCGTGAAACACATTGGCGATGGGCAGCCGGTACTCCTGGGAGATCCGGCCGACCTGCTCCATCGTGTAGGGCAGGCGCGTGCGCGGCACCACCGTGTCCACAAGATAGTACGTCGGGGCGAGGCGGCCCATGGCGCCGAAGGCGTTCTTGCGGGCGGCCCACACCTGGTTCTGCTCGGCGAGGGTGCGGGCGGGGCGTACGTCGATCGCGCCGTTGCGCAGGCAGATCGCGGTGATGTCGGTGAGCAGCTCGTCGAGGCCGTCCTCGACGCCATCGCACTCGATCAGCAGGGCGGCACCGGCGCTGGCGGGCAGGCCAAGCTGGTACATGTCGTTCACCGCCTTGATCGCGAGCCGGTCCATGATCTCAAGGGCCGAGGGCAGGAAGCCGCCCGCGATCACCTGAGAGACCGCGCTGGAGGCGCCAGCGATGTCGGGGAAGAGCGCGAGCACCACGCGCACCGCCTCGGGCAGCCGGGTGAGCCTGAGCCATGCGGCGGTGATCAGGCCGAGCGTGCCCTCGCTGCCGGTCACGATGCCTGTGAGATCGTAGCCGGGCTCGGCAGGGCTGCCCTCGCCAGTCCAGATGATTGTGCCATCGGCCAGCACGAACTCCACGCCGAGCACATGGCTGGCGGTGATGCCGTACTTGAGGCAGTGGGGGCCGCCTGAGTTATTGGCGATGTTGCCGCCGATGGTGCAGGCCTTCTGGGAGGATGGGTCGGGGGCGAACTGGTAGCCGTAAGGTTTAAGGTACTGCGAGAGCTCCCAGTTGATCACGCCGGGCTGGCAGAGCACGCGGCCATTCTTCGTGTCCACCTGTAGGATCTTGTCCATGCGGGCGGTGCTGATCACGATGCCGCCCTGCATGGCTGTGGCGCCGCCAGAGAGGCCGGTGCCTGCACCGCGCGGCACGATCGGCACGTTGTAGCGGGCGGCAAGCCGCACCACCGCGCTTACCTCCTGGGCGGTCGTGGGCAGCACAACCACGTGCGGCTCGCCGGTGTCCATCACGCAGCCGTCGGCGTCGTAGGTCATTAGATCGTGCGGGTTGGAGACCACGGCCTTGGGGCCGACAACCCGCCGTAGCTCCTCGATGAGCTGGCTGCGGTTCATGGCACGCTCCTCATGACGCTGTGGGCGCCGGGGCGCCGAATGGCTGGCATAGCGCCTTATTGCTTCAGTCGTTCAGATTTATTCTACCATCACTGGGCGCCATTGCGTCGACGCCGCGATAACGGTACCCTGTAGAGATGCAATGCGTGCGACAGGAGCGACCCAATGATCTGGTTTTACGCCGAGGATAGTGTAGCGTGGCTGGAGCTAGACCCGAACCGCACCTACGTGCCCGTGGCCGACCTGTGCGACCGCCTGGGGCTGCCCACCGCCCGCGAGGAGCGCCGCGTAAAGCAGAACGGTCTGCTGGCGAGCGGCGCGCGCCGCATGGAGGTGGAGACCGACGAGGGCGATGCGCTGATGCGGCTCTGCCTGCGCGTGGAGCTTGTGCCGCTCTGGCTTACCTCGCTCGACCCAACCGAGCTGGGCGACCCGGAGGCGCGCGCGCGCCTGGAGCTGTTTCAGCGCGAGGCGGCCTCGGTGCTCTGGCAGAGCTTTCGGCCGCAGGGCTTCGACAGCGGCGACCTGCTGGTGGCCCAGCGCCCGCAGCAGGATCACGCGGAGCAGGCCTACGTGGGCAGCATGGCCGTCGCCGCGATGGCCCGCCAGCAGCTGCTGCTGGAGCGGCAGCTGAACGCGCCGGACGCCGACGACGACCACGGCTCTGGCGCCGACCCCTGGGCGGCCCAGGCGAGCGTGGTGGACGACCCGGCGGCCGCGCGGCTGGCCCAGACGCTGCGCAAGGTGGCGCGCACGCTCGGCGAGCGCACGCGCCGCAACGAGTACTGGGGCGCGCTCAGCGGGCTCTACCGTAACTTCGGCATCGCCTCGTACCGGCGCATGCCGGGCAGCCGGCTCTACGAGGCCATGGAGTGGCTGGAGCGCTGGTACGGCGACATGATGGGCGAGCCTGAGCCGCCGCCGGATATTTGACAAGGAGACAAGGAGACACGGAGAGCGCCCCTTTGCTGCCGATAGGTGCTCCTGGTCTCCCGGTCTCCTTGTCTCCCCAGCGAGCGCTAGCGAGCGATTCTCCCTGTCTCCGGTCTTACTGCCGCTGCGCATAGCGATACAGCAGCCCCGGCGCCACGCTGAAGGCGGCGTCGCCCTGGGCCTGCGCGTCGAGAAACTGGCCGAAGCAGTCGAGCCGGTTGCGGCCAACGCGCGCGCAGCCGGGCGCCGACACGGCGGTGCGGTTGTCGATCGCAGCCCAGGGCGTGGCCCAGCTGCCGGTGTAGGTGATCTGATAGAGGCGCGTGTCGAGGCCGCGCACGAACAGGTCGAGCAGATTGCGGCTCGAGCCAACGACGGTGAGCGTGGAGCCGCCGCGGAAGCTCGCCACGCCGGTAAGCTGCGTCCAGCCCGTCCAGCGGCGCCCCGCGCCAGCACCCTCGTCGTAGTAGAGCTGCTGCACGATGCCGGTGGGGCCAAGCGAGAAGCAGTCGATGATGCCGACGTCACGCGAGGTGCAGCTGGGCGCCGAGAAGAGCTGCGCGCCGTTGCCGACGGCCTCCCACTGCGGGGGCACCCAGTCGGCGGCGCCAGGCTGCCAGTACCTGTGGATGATCGTCCCGTTGGAGTTGCGCACAAACACGCTCAGGCGCCCCTTGCCCCAGGCCACGATCGAGGGCGCCGAGGTGGCGTCGCCGCCCAGGTCGTTGCGGCCCCAGCGCTGGCCGTCCCACCAGAACTGAAACACGCCGCCGTAGCCATCGCGCAGGGCCACACAGTTGATCGTGTTGGGCGCGGCCGAGGTGCAGGC
>JAYUYB010000374.1:0-1565 GCA_043752655.1 Chloroflexota bacterium | reverse complement strand
ACGGCCTGCGTGAGCTGATCCGCATCAACCTCGAGCACGAGGGCTACGGCGTGATCCAGGCAGCCAACGGCGTGCAGTGCCTCACCTCGGTGCGCGAGCTGCGCCCCGATATGGTGATCCTCGATGTGATGATGCCTGAGATGGACGGCCTCGAGGCCTGCGGCAAGGTGCGCGAGTTCTCTCAGGTGCCGATCCTCATGCTCACCGCCAAGGTGCAGAGCGAGGATGTGATCACTGGCCTCGACAAGGGCGCCGACGATTATCTGCTCAAGCCGTTCAACATGGACGAGCTCTCGGCCCGCATTCGCGCCTTGCTGCGCCGCGTGCCGCCCGCCTACCGCCCGCTCAGCGCCGGCGACGAGCAGATCCAGATCGACCAGCAGAAGCGCGAGGTGCGCGTGCGCGGCGAGGTCGTCGACCTTACGCCCACCGAGTACCATCTGCTGCTGATTCTCACCGAGAATGCCGGCAAGGTCGTCGAGCACGAGACGCTGCTGCGCGCCGTCTGGGGCCAGGAGTACACCAAGGACAACGACTACCTCAAGGTGTATATCTGGCATCTGCGCCGCAAGATCGAGGTCGATCCCCGCAACCCGAAGCTGCTGCTCACCGAATGGGGCGTCGGCTACCGCCTGATGCCGTAATGCCATTGCGAGATACATAGGGCGCATACGTGTCACCCTGAGCCGAGCGAAGGGTCTTTCCGTAGGCTTGTCTAGATGCTTCGCTACGCTCAGCATGACATGCGGTGGGCGCCCCAAGAATTGACAGTAGCACCTGCGGATGCTATATTTACAGGCGTAGGCGGGCGTAGCTCAGTGGTAGAGCATCTGGTTCCCATCTAGATGGTCGCGCGTTCGAGTCGCGTCGCCCGCTCCAGCCAAGGCCGCACATCGGAGCGATGTGCGGCCTTGCTTTTGATTCGCTGCGATACGCGCCCTGTAGCGCTCCCAAACACCAGGTATGTGCTTGCGCGGTAGACCAAGGTCACTTGCGGTAAGCACGCGGTCTACCGCCTCGGCCTTCTCACCTGACGTCCCAATAAGGAGCCCCCAATGCCGACCAGAGCCATCAGCTTTGCCAGCGCCACCGGCGCCACGCTCGCCGCGCGCCTGGAGCTGCCCGACGCTGGGGCGCCACGGGCCTACGCGCTCTTCGCCCACTGCTTTACCTGCGGCAAGCAGCTCGCCTCGGCCGTAGCCCTAAGCCGCAGCCTCGCCGCAGCCGGTATCGCCGTACTGCGCTTCGACTTCACGGGCATCGGCGAGAGCGCGGGCAGCTTTGACGAGACGACAATCGCCACGAATGTCGAGGATCTGGTTGCGGCCGCCAATTTCCTGGCAGCGCAGTTCGCGCCACCTGCCCTGCTGATCGGCCACTCGCTCGGCGGCGCAGCGGTGCTCCTGGCGGCAGAGCAGATCCCCACGGCCCGCGCCGTCGTCACCATCGCCGCGCCTGCGGACTCCGGCCATCTGGCTACGCTGCTGATGCCGGATCAGGACGCGCTTGCGGCCAGGGGCTGCGCGCTTGTGCAGATCGCGGGGCAGCTGTTCCCGATCACCAAA
>JAYUYB010000373.1:0-1565 GCA_043752655.1 Chloroflexota bacterium | reverse complement strand
TGCTCATGCCGGAGTCGTACATCATCTTCCAGCTGAAGCGGCGGTTGGCCAGGGCGAGCAGGGTTGCGCCCACCGCGCCCACCGCGCCCGCTTCGGTGGGGGTGGCGAAGCCGAAAAAGATACTGCCAAGCACGGCGAAGACCAGCACAATCGGTGGCACCATCACCTTGAGCACCCGCAACGCCAGCGCGCTGCCCTTGAGCGTGCGCTGATCGAGCGGCAATGGCGGTGCCAGGCCGGGCTTGAGAATGGAGATGCCCACGCAGTAGATCGCGTAGCAGACGGAAAGCATCAGGCCGGGGATAAGCGCGCCGGCGAAGAGTGCGCCAACGCTGACGCCGATTTGGTCGCTGAGCACCACCAGCACCAGTGAGGGCGGGATCATCTGGGCCAGGGTGCCCGAGGCCGAGATTACGCCGGTGGCGAGCTGCTTGTCGTAGCCGAGGCGCATCATGATCGGCAGCGAGATCATGCCCATGGCGATGATCGTGGCGGCGACCACGCCGGTGGTGGCGGCCAGCAGCGTGCCCACGATCACCACGGCCAGCGCGATCCCGCCGGGCAGCGGCCCCAGCAGGATGCCGATCGTCTCCAGCAGTTCCTCTGCCAGGCCGGATTTTTCGAGCACAGCCCCCAGGAAGATGAAAAATGGAATAGCGAGCAAGGTGTAGTCGGACATGGTGCCGAACCAGCGATTGGGCAGCAGCTTAAGCAGATTCAGGTCGAAGATGCCGAGGCCGACGCCGATCAGCCCGAAGATCATCGCCGTGCCAACAAAGCAGAACGCCACCGGATAGCCCGTCATCAGGAGCACAAAAAAGCCAGCAAACATCACGACGGAGAGCCACTCGAAGCCTTGGATCTCGATCATCACCATCCTCCTGAGGCAAGCGGGAACGTCGGGCGGGTGGCGCTATTCCATCGCGGGCTGCTTGAACTCCTCGATCGCGGCGGCCTCCTCGTCGCTTACTGCGTGCGTCAGCACCGCGATATATTTGATCACCTGCGAGATAGCCTGGGCCAGGAGCAGCACGAAGGCGACGATGATCATCGACTTGATCGGGGCGCGCGGCAGCCCGTCGGGGTCCGGCGAGATCTCCCAGGTGCCCCAGCTGCCGTTGGGCAGGCGCCCCCAGGAGGCCAGCACGGGGTTGAGCGTAACGTAGATGCCGAGCACGCAGAAGGGGATCACGATCAGCAGTGTGCCGAGCAGATCGACCCAAGCGCGGCGCCGGGGGGGCCACTTGGCGTAGAGAAAATCGACTCGGACGTTGACGTTGTGCTTGAGGATGTAGGCGAAGCCGAGAAAGAAGAGCACCGAGTAGAGGTACCACTGGATCTCGATCGCCGAATTATTGGTAAGCCGCACACCCAGGAAGCGGCCCACGTAGCGCGCCACCACGTTGTAGAAGCCGACGCCGATCATCAGCAGCACGAGGTAGGGCAGCAGGTTGCCGATAAACTCGGTCACCGCGTCGATGGCGCGGGAGACGCGCAGCAGACCTTTCACAGGGGCATCCTTCTTGGTGTACGGCACGGCCCGAGAGGGCCACACCCCTCCGCAC
>JAYUYB010000372.1:0-4252 GCA_043752655.1 Chloroflexota bacterium | reverse complement strand
CGATCAGCATAACCGCCTACTGTGCGCTGATGGGCAGGGCGAGGCTAAACGTGCTCCCGCTGCCCTCCTCGCTCTCCACCCAGACCACGCCGCCCTGGAGCGTCGTGAGGTCGCAGACGATGGCGAGGCCAAGGCCCACGCCGCCCTGCTCACGCGTAAGCGAGCTTGCCACCTGGTAGAAGCGCTCGAAGATGCGCACCTGCTGGTCGCGCGCGATGCCGATGCCAGAGTCCTGCACGCGTACCACGGCCCACTCTGGCGCCAGGGTTCCGCTGAGCCGACGCATGGTGGGATTCGAGGCGGCCCGGCTCATGGCGTCGGCAAGCTCTGCGTGGCTCCAGCGCGCGAGGTTAACCTGCACGCTGCCGCCCGCAGGGGTAAACTTGATCGCATTCGCGAGCAGGTTACCGATCACCAGCAGCGACTTCTCACGATCCAGGCTCACCAGCACAGGCTGATCGGGCAGCTCCACCGAGACGAGCTGCTGCTTCTGCTGGGCAGCTGGCTCCAGGCGCTCCACGGCCTGGCGCAGCAGCGCACCGAGCGACGTAGGCTCCAGGGCAAGCTGCGACTGATTGCGGTCGAAATCGCGCAGGCGCATCATATCGTCCACAATCAGCTTGATGCGCTCAGCGCCATCGAGCACACGCTGGCTGTAATCGCGCTGATCGCCCTCGCTGCGGTCACGCACCATCTTGGCATAGCCCATCACGATCGAGAGCGGGCTGCGCAGCTCGTGGGAGGCGATGGAGATAAACTCACTTTTGAGCCGATCGAGCTCGCGCAGGCTCTTGTAGGCGGCATCCAGCTCGCCGTAGAGGTGGGCGTTGCGCAGCGCGTTGCCAGACTGATTGGCGAGCAGGGCCAGGATCTCCTGGGCGTCGGCGGTTGCCAGCTCGGGCCGCTCGTCGCAGAGCAGCAGGGCGCCCACAATCTCGCCCTGGGCGCGCAGCGGCACCGCGAGGCCGTGGGGGAGGGGGCGCTGCTCAAGCGTTGCGAGCGGGCCGTCGGCCTGGAACGGAATGGGGCGACCGGCGCGGATCGCCTCGGCCACAGCGTCGCGGCCGGCGGGAAGCAGCTCGGCCGTAGGCGGGTCGGCCACGGTAGTAGTTGGCGTATCGCTGGAGCCCGCGATGATCAGGAAGCCCGCCAGGCAGGGCACGTGGTCGCGGGCGCGGCGCACGATCTCGGCGGCGAGCTGGCCGCGCTCAAGCAGGGCGTTGATCGCCTCGCTGCTGCGCATCAGCTGCTCGAGGGCGCGCAGGCGCAGGCGCTCCTGAAGCAGGCGGCGCTTCTGGAGCGCGGCGTCGATCACGGAGCAGAGCTCGTCGATCTCGAAGGGCTTGGAGAGGAAATCGGCCACGCCGCGCCGCAGCGAGCCGTGCAGGTTCTCCAGCGAGGCGTGGCCCGTCATGATCACCACGGCGATGGCGGGGTCGATCTCGCGGGCGATTCGGGCGAGCTCGAGCCCGCTGGTGCCGGGCATCTGGATATCAACTAGCAGCAGATCGAAGGGAGCCTGCTCGCGCAGGGCGGCGATGGCGGCCTGCGGCTCGGTGATGGCAACGGGGATATAGCCGGCGGCGCTGAGGGCGCGGGCGCAGAAGGCGGCCATCGTGGTGTCGTCTTCGGCGATAAGCACCCGTGCCGGGGCGACGCTGCCGGGCTGGGCGTTGAGCGGGGCGGACTCGTGGGTCATAGTAAGAGAGTACAGGGTACAGGGTACAGAGTACAGGGTGCCGGGCGTCGTCCTCTCACGAGAGGACTTCCACACAGGTGCGCGGTAGCCAGAGAGGGCCATCGTCGGTCATAACCTCTACGGCGGATACGCGCGCGCCTGAGGCAATGCGGCGCGGCGCGGCGGGCATAGCGCGCACGGTTGCCATCTGCCCGAGGTGGGCGGCATCCAGCAGGCGCACGCTGGCGCCGGGGCGCAGCTGGGGGCGGGGCGGCTCGGCCTGGGCACCCCCGCGTGAGAGCGGCACAACGACGCGCGGGCGGCGCAGCGGGCGGCGCAGGCTAGTGTGGCCGTCGATCAGGGCCTCCTGGCGATCCTGGGCGCTCAGCAGATCAAAGATGACCCGGTTCATGGGGCGCGCCCCGAACCCCTCGGTGACAACCAGCGTAAGCTTGGGGTCGCTCAGGCCGCGCGGGCTGGGCCACTGCCAGGAGTGCGTGCCAACCTGCCAGCGCTCAACGCCCTGCCAGCCCAGAAACTCGCGCAGCTCGTGCTCCTCGATCCCGCCCACGATGATGCCGCGCACCTGCTCTTTGACGGCGCGCCGCAGGGCCGCCGCGCTGATCGAGGCGCCGCAGATAATGATCGCGTAGGCGCTCTTGGCGCCGATCTTGTCGGCAGGAATAACGTCGGTCGGGTCGAGGGCGAGCAGCTGAAGCACGCCGCTGCGCTCCTCACCTACGCCAAAAGCGCCAACCACCTGGGCCGCCAGCGTCTCGATCACGACGCCCTCGTAGGGCAGAATATCCATCACGACGCCGCGCACCGCCGCGTGCATCGCGTACTCCTCGGGGTCAGGAGCAATCGTGACGTAGCCCGTCTCGCCGTCGATCTCGGTGATCATGCCAGCAACGGGGGCGGGGCAGGTGCGGCCCACAAAACCCGGGGTGCGCGCCAGCAGCTGGCCGGCGCTCACCTTGTTGCCCTTCTCGCGGGCCATAGCCCGCTCCACCTCGCCGGGGGGGATGCCGAGCGTGCGCGCGACGTTGATAATCTGGGGCGGGGCGGGGCGCAGGGTGCGGGCGATAATATCTTCGGGCTCCACACGGCTGCCCTGGCGCACCAAGATCTCGCCGGGGTAGGGGAGGCGCCGCTCGATGCGGGCCATGGCACTTGGGATGACGGGCGGGGTGCCTTCCGGGTTAAAGAGCGACATGGCGCCTCGCTTCGCTAGCTCCGCATTGCACTGCCATAATTATAGCATATGCTTTCTTCAGCGGCGCCCCTGGGAACAGCGGATGCACTCGTTCGCAGGCCAGACATTTTATCCACAGATGACACAGATTTCCGGATTATTGCTGGCCCCAACGAGCTGTAGGGCTTGCTGCTATACTGTGGGCCGCGTTATGGGCAAGCTTTTGAGCGGGATCGCGCCGGATGCACGACAGAGTCATAGATGAGCTAGCGGCCTGTCGCGGACGCCCACGAGGGGCGCCACGACTCTATACTGTCGCTCTGGCCCTCGCCCTAGCGGCCTGCGCCGTGCGCCCTGCGCCGCCGCTGACCACGCCCACGCCCCTCGCGCGCACCGTGGACCTGAGCCATGTGGTGCGTGAGGATATGCCGCACCCCCCCAGCGAGCTGCCGCCGCGCCTGCTGCGCGGCCCTGCTGGGACGCTGCTTCAGCTCCAGATCGGCGCCAACACAGGCTCGCTGCTGCGGGTGGTCGCCGCGCCTGGCGCCACGCTCAGCAATCTGGAGCAGCTCTCGCCCCGTGATCTTGTGCTGCCCGCCGTGCTGATCGACGCCCGCGACCGCGCCCAGGACACGCCCGGCTTTGCGCTTAGCGCCGCCGACGTGCGCGCCTGGGAGCGCGCTCACGGCACCATCCCCCCCGGCGCCCTGGTGCTGCTCGCCACCGGCTGGGATCTGCGCTGGGGCGCCGCCGACGCCTACCTGGGCCACAATGAGTCGGGCACTGCCAGCGTGCCCAGCTTTGGCCCCGACGCCGCCGATCTGCTGCTCAACCAGCGCGGCGTGGCCGCCCTCGGCATCGACGCCCCAGCTGCGCCCTACGCGCCCGCCGCCGGCTTCTACCTGATGCTTGAGAACCTTACGAGCCTTGAGCAGCTGCCGCCCAGCGGCTCCACCGTGGTGATCGGGGCGCTCAAGCTCCAGGCGGCCCAGAGCAGCCCGGCGCGTGTGTTGGCGCTGGTGCCGTAGATTGACGGTAGACAGTGGACAGTGGACGGTGGACGGCGATTGAGCGAAGCTATGAAGAACGACGAAAAAGGTTTACCGTCTACCGTCTATCGTCTACCGTCCTTGCCCTACCGCGCTCGCCAATTCGTCGCGGCCCTGCGCGCCACGGTGAGCGCCGGGGAGCGCGCCCTTGCCGCCGCCACGCTCGCGCCCGCCGAGCTGCGGCTGTTTATGGCTATGCCGCGCTACGACCAGCGCCACTGCCTTGATGTCTACCACACGCTTGTGGCCGCCGGCCACAGCGACCCGCTGCTGCTGCGCGCCGCGATCTTCCACGACTGCGGCAAACTCGACAATGCGGGGCGCCCGATG
>JAYUYB010000371.1:0-1575 GCA_043752655.1 Chloroflexota bacterium | reverse complement strand
CCACGTAGCCCACGCCGCGCCTGGCCGCGTCGCTGAGATTCTTGGCCAGGGGGCGGCCGCGCACATCCACCGTGGCGGCAAGGCCGTGGGCGCGCAGGCGGCGGGCGACCTCCTGGGCGTAGGCGTAGTCGTCGTCGGCCACGGGGGCCACTAGGGCAACGCGTGGCGTGGCAGGTTGGTCGGGGGCGTTGGCGGCGGCGGCCACGCGCTCCAGGCCGTAGGCGAAGCCCACCGCTGGCACGCCGCCCCGCCCGCCGAGGGCGGCCACGAGATCATCGTAGCGCCCGCCGCCGCAGAGCTGGAGGCCGGACGGGTCGTCGATCTCGAAGATAATGCCGGTGTAGTAGTGTAGGCCGCGCCCCAGGCCGAAGTCGATCTCGATGCGGGCCGGGTCGATGCCGTGGGCGGGCAGCAGAGCCAGAATGGCGCGCAGCTCGTCGTAGGCGGCGGCGTGCAAGCCCGCCGTCTCCAGCAGGGCGGCCACGGCGGGCAAGGTTGTGGCGGGGGCGCCCCTGGTGGCGCCGAGGCTGCCCAGCAGCTCCAGGGCGCGCTCGATGGCGGGCTGCTCGTCGCGGCGGCGCAGCTTGCGCAGCAGGCGCGCCACCACCTGCTCCGGGGCGCGCGAGCCGGTGCTCAGATCGATCTGCATGGCCTCCAGCGTGCGTAGCAGCCAGGCCGTAGCCTGCTCGTCGTCTAGGCCGTGGGGCAACTCCAGGCCGATGGGCGGGTCGCCGCTTGCCTCGCGCAGCCGGCTGCGCGCCGCGTCGATCCCCTCCTGGCGCATGCGCTCCATGCCCCAGACTAGGGCGCCTTGAGTGCGCTCGGCCAGGCCAAGCTGGGCCAGCAGCTCGCGCAGCAGGCCCACGTGGCCAACGCGCACGCTGTAGCCCGTCACGCCGGCGGCGTCGAGGC
Source organism: Chloroflexota bacterium (assembly GCA_043752655.1). Classification (GTDB taxonomy): domain Bacteria; phylum Chloroflexota; class Chloroflexia; order Chloroflexales; family Chloroflexaceae; genus OHK40. The sequence goes on along the minus strand of JAYUYB010000371.1, from coordinate 663 downwards.
CGGCGCAGGCCAGGGCGATTGTCTCAGCGTCGGCGCGGGGGGCGGGGCCGCCCAGCAACTCCACGCCCACCTGGGTGAACTGGCGGTACGTGTGGCGCTGGGGGCGCTCGTAGCGAAACACGGGGCCGGCGTAGCTAAGGCGCAGGGGCAGGGGCTGATCGCGCATATGGGCGACGTAGGCCCGCAGCACGGAGGCCGTCCACTCGGGGCGCAGGGCCAGCTCGCGCCCGCCGAAGCTAAACTCATAGACCTTACCGGCAAGCTCCTCGCCGAGCTTGCGCAGATAGAGGTCGCGGGCCTCGATGATGGGCAGATCTAGCTGCGCGTAGCCGTGGGCGGCGAGCACCGCCTCGATGGACAGGCGCGCCCGCGCCGCAGGGCGCTGCTCGGCGGGCAGCACATCGCGCATGCCGCGCACGGCCTCGATCATTCCGCTCACCGCGCCCCATTTCCGCAACAGCGCTCAAACGCCGACGCATTTTACCTTATTGGCGGGCGAAGGACAAGGCGCGAGCGTGCGTAGTACGAGTGTATTTCGGAACACACCTGCAGCCACCCTCTACCCTGTACCCCGTACCCTGTCCCCTTGCCCTGGCCTCAGTCGGCGGCCGTAACAGCAGGCTCCTCCTGGCCCTTGCTGCGGGCGCGGGCCACCCCGAGATC
>JAYUYB010000370.1:0-10184 GCA_043752655.1 Chloroflexota bacterium | reverse complement strand
TGCGGATGGCACAGTCCGCCAATTGGCGATTCCCCATTCCATCGAGGTTGACCAAGCGATTCGCCTTCAACCGCGTGAACCATGACATGCCGAGGGTTCGGAGCTGAACCTGCTGATCAATGCGCTGGAGGCCCTCGGTCACGAGCGTGGGACGATCCTCGTCCGCACCGAGCAGCTGGTGCTCACGGCCGAGCAGGAGCTGGATCTACGCTTCGGCGAGGAGCGCCTCGCCGGTGCCTATATCTGCGTCACCGTGCGCGACAGCGGGTGTGGCATGAGCCCGGAGACCCAGGCGAGCATCTTTGCCCCGTTCTTCACGACGAAGGCCGCCGGGCACGGGCTGGGCCTTGCCGCCGTCCTGGGGATCGTGCGCGGGCACGCGGGCGCGATCCGGGTGGAGAGCGCGCCTGGGAGCGGCACCACATTTCAGGTCTACCTGCCCATCGCCGACGCGCCGGCCGTGACGACCAGGCCTGCCCCCGCTCCCGCCGCCGCAGATTCGCGGGTGCTGACGCCACATCCCGCGCAGCGCACCTTCCTGCTGATCGACGACGAACCGGCGGTGCGCGCCATGCTGGCCCGCACGCTAGAGCGGCTCGGGTTTCTGGTGTACACCGCCGCCGATGGCGCGGCCAGCCTGGCGCTGCTGGCGGAGGATCTGCCGCAGCTCGCCGGCGTCTTTCTCGATCTGAATATGCCTGGGATGAGCGGCCCCGATTTGGTGCGCGCCATCCGGCAGACCCGCGCGGACATACCGATTGTCGTAATGAGCGGGTACGACGCCGAGGAGATCGCGGTTCGGCACAGCGATCTGCGCCCGCGCTGCTTTCTCCAGAAGCCATTCACCCGCGAGGCCCTCGATGCGGCCCTCGCGGTGATGTTGGCGCCAGGCAATGCTGACACCGATTTCCGTGCAATTCCGGGCTAGAACAATGGGCCGGAAATCGGTGTCATCCGCGAATAGTTAGCGTGCCCTGCGCGCCGAGTCCAGGGTAAGGTAGCCGAGCAGGAGGAAGCAGGCGAAGAGGCCGCTCACGCCGATCAGGCGCGGGTAGGCCTCGGGGGTGCTCAGCACGGCGAGCAGCTCGTGGGCCAGGCTGCGCGGGCTGGTGAGCAGATCCCAGGAGTTCCAGCGCAGGAAGCGGCCCAGGTAGATGCCCACGCCGCTGAGGCCGACGCACAGCAGCACAAAGGCCCAGCTCGCCGCAGCGCCCAGCCGCTCGCGCACCAGCCCGCGCATACTATGGAGCGAGGCCACGCCGAGGATGCAGCCCGCCCAGGCGAAGGCCAGCAGCACGCCGATATCGTACCACCAGACAAAGCGCATGCCAGGCAAGTGGACAAAATCGGTCATGATGTAGGGCGCGTTGGGCAGAAAGAGCAGCCAGAGCGCGCCCACGACGGCTAGCTCAACGCGCTGGGGCAGGCTCAGCCGGCGCGGCGAGCCAGCCGCGATCCGCCCCGCCCGCAGCGCCGCAAGATAGGGCAGCCAGGCCAGAAAGAGGTTCCAGACCAGGAAGCCAAAGCCGGGGGCGTACATCAGCGTGCGCCCCGCCAGCAGCAGCACAGCGAGGGCGCTGGCCGCCGCAGCGGGGTAGAAGAGCCGAGCGAGCAGGAAACGATGGGCGGCGCGCATAAGAGCTCCTGATAGTAGCTTCCGGGAAGGTTCCTCGGTGTCCACACTGGCTATGGCGTCTCGCCTTCCCAGAAGCATGTGTGGCTGGAAGCATACCTGCTACAATCATGCCAGGCAGCGCCGTGCGTCGCCAGCCCCTAAGACCACAGGGCGGCACACCCGAAGGCTCCCTGGCACGCACTCAGGTGCTTGACGCCCGCTCTATCCTGGGGCTATGACACAGCGCACCACCAGCCGGCTCAACCGCTTCGGACCCCTGCTCGCCCTCGTCGTGTTCACGCTCATCCCCTACGGCTGGCTTGCAGAGCTCTGGCCCTGGGCCGATCAAATCGCAACCTTCCTGTTCGCCACCGAGGCCGCCCACGCCGTTGGCCACGCGCTGATCTTCGCCTGTGTGGGCGCCGCCATGCTGGCCGTCTTCCCGGCGCTGCGCCGCCAGCCCTGGCGCTACCTCGCCCTGATTCTCGTTGTGGCCGTGGCGCAGGAGGGCTTCCAGCTGCTCTACAAAGGGCGCGGCGTGGTGCTCAACGACCTCACCGACATCGGCACAGATCTTGTGGCGGCGGGGGTGGTGTTCGCGCTGGTGCGGGCCAGCCTGGCGCAACGGAAAGGGACCGTCGGTGGCACAGCTGATCCGCCTGCTGCTGGTTGAGGACAACGAGCGCCTGCGGCCCGCGCTGGCCACGGGGCTTGCGGCCACAGGCGCTGTGGAGCTGGTGGGCGACTGCGGCAGCGGCGAGGAGGCGCTGGTCCGCTGCCTGGAAGGCGCGCCAGAGGCGATTCTGATGGACGTGCAGCTCGCCGGGGCGTGGAACGGCGTGGAGGCGGCCGTCGCGATCCGGCGCGAGTTCCCGCGCCTGCCGGTGGTCTTCTACTCCATCCAGGACGATGACGCCTACTACCGGGCCTTCCGCCGCTCCGGCATTCTTAGCCACTACGCCTATGTGCGCAAGTCGAACTACCTGCTGCCCCAGCTGATCCTGCCGCTGATCCGCGACGCTGTGGCCGGGCGCAGCTACATCGACCCTGAGATCGAGGCGCGGGTGCAGGAGGTGACGCGCAAAGACGAGCGCTCGCCCATGGGCCTGCTGGAGCCCTCGGAGCAGCAGGTGGCGCGCATGCTCGCCGCCGGCATGAGCAACGAGCAGATCGCGGCCCGGCTCGGCTTCCGCGATAAGCGCACCATCAGCCGCACCAACGGCCAGATTTACGCGGCCTGGGGCCTGGCCGACAGCGCCACCGACGAGAAGATCGCCCGCACGCGCGCCGCCCTGATTGTGCAGACTGGCCGCCTGCTGCGCTGGGCCGACGACGGTGTAATCCTCGCCGAGGACGAGCGCGGCGACTGGGCGCCCTTCCCATGAGCTACCGCCTGCTCACCCTGCTCGACTGGGCCTTGATCGCATCCTCGCTGTTCAACACCGTGGTGCAGCTCTGGCTAGGCCTCACCGTGCTGCTGAACGCAGAGCGCCGCAGCTGGGGCACCTACCTCGCTGGCGGCGGGCTGCTGGTGGGCGCGGCCTTCTTTGTGGGCCATACCGCCGTGGTTGGGCGCGTGCTTGGCACATTTAGCGGCGAGATGGAGGTCTGGTGGGGCCTGGGCTGGGCGGTGCTGATGGGCGTGCCCTACCTCTGGTACGTGGTGATGGCCTGGTACAGCGGCGCGCTGCGCCGCCCCACCGCGCGGCGCTGGCTGATTGGCGTCAGCCTTGTGGGCCTTTGCGCGCTGGCCCTGCTCTTCTTCGCCAACCCCCTGCCAAGCTACGACGCTGTGGTGGCGCGCAGCCCGGAGCCGCTCTTCGCCGCCGGGCCCGTGCCCGCCGTCGCCCTGATCTACCCAGTGTACAGCGTCTGCTGCACGCTGCTCGCCCTGGGGGTGCTGCGCGCCCCCGCCGGCTCCGAGCGCTTTATGGGCGACGAGGCGCGCCGCCGCGCCCGGCCCTGGCTGGTGGCATCCTCGGTGCTGCTGCTCGCCGTAAGCCTTGCCGTGGGCCTGGCCGCAACCTGGGTGCTCCAGCAGGTGCGCCAGGGCGAGCTGCCCGGCCTCAGCGCCCGCGTGCTCACCGTGATCATCGTCTTCGACCTGCTGGTCTCGCTGCTGGTGGCGGCGGCCGTAGTGCTGATGGGCCAGGCCGTGGTGGCCTACGAGGTTTTCACGGGCGGTGGGCTGCCGCGCGGCGAGCTGCGGCGCCAGTGGCGGCGCATCCTGATCCTCGCCACCGGCTACGGCCTGATCGTGGGCTGGAGTCTGAGCGGGCTCGGCATTCCTGCCCAGCCGATCTACCAGCTGCTGCTCGCCACCGTGATCATGACGGTCTTCCTGGCCCTGCTTGGCTGGCGCTCCTTCGAGGATCGTGGGCGAGCGCTCGGCGGGCTACGGCCCTTCGTAAGCGGCCAGCGGCTCTACGAGGATCTGCTGCGGCCCGGCCCGGGGCCAGCGCCCGACGCCGCAGCGCCCTTCCGCGCCCTATGCGGCGAGCTGCTCGGCGCCCGCTCGGCCTACCTGGTGCCGCTCGGCCCGCTCGCCGCCCTGGTGGGGCCGCCCCTGGCTTTGCCCGCCGGAGCGGCGCCGCCCATTCAGGCCGCCGCCGAGCTTGCCGCCGCGCTACCTGCCGCGCTCCCGCTCTGCCTGCCGGTGGCGCCAAAGCAGTACGGTGGCGCCGTCTGGGCGCTGCCGCTCAGCGGCGAGCGCGGCCTGATCGGCCTGCTGCTGCTGGGCGAGAAGCGCGACGGCGGGCTCTACACCGAGGAGGAGATCGCGCTGGCCCGCGCCGCCGGCGAGCGCCTGATCGACGGCCAGGCCGCCGCCGAGCTGGGCCGCCGCCTGGTGGAGCTGCAGCGCCGCCGGCTCACCGAGGGCCAGGTGCTGGATCGCCGCGCCCGCCGCCTGCTCCACGATGAGGTGCTGCCACAGATCCACACCGCCATTCTGGAGCATGCCGAGGGCGCACAGCTTCAAGCCCAGCTGGTGCGCGTCCACAAGCAGATCTCCGACCTGCTCCACGATCTGCCTCCCGCCGCCGGGCCAGAGCTGGAGCGCCACGGCCCCATCGGCGCCCTGCGCCGGGCGATCGCCTCGGAGCTGCCCGACGCCTTCGACGCCGTGGGCTGGCAGGTGAGCCCCGAGGCCGAGCGCGCCGCCAGCAGCCTCGACCCGCTGCGCGCGGAGACGCTCTACTATGCGGCGCGCGAGGCGGTGCGCAACGCCGCCCGCCACGGGCGCGGCGACGACCAGAGGCGCCCGCTGCGCCTCCGCGTCTCGGCGCTATGCCATGTGGTACCCGGCGCACCGCCTGTTGTCGAACTGGCGGTGGAGGACGACGGCGTGGGCGTCACGTCGGCGCGGCCCGCCACGGGTGCGGGGGCAGGGCTAGCCCTGCACAGCACCATCCTCGCGATCCTCGGCGGCTCGCTGGAGGTGAGCAGCCCGAGCGGCGGCCCCACGCGCATAACGGTGCGCCTGCCAGCGGAGCGCGCCGACGCGCAGAGCTAGGGCGAGGGGACAGGGCCGCTGCATACGAACGGCGCGAGGCCAGACCGTTTGGACCACGAACGGCGCGAACGGCGGCGAACAGCGCGAAGCCGCTGCCAGGAGTGCCCACGCGCGTTGGCGGTCCAAGGCATGCAGCGGCACGCGTCATGGTCGGCAGGCGGGCGCGTGAACGCGCCGTGGGGGCGCGCTGCGCCGGGCGCCCGCCTGCGCGGGCGAGTCCGGACGCGTCGGCGCAGGCCGACGCGCGGCCACAGGCCCGGCCGCCGCGGTTTCAACCGCCGGGTTCTGGCAACAGCGCCGACCATGACGTAGCCGTAGTTGCACCGATTGATTCTTGACAAACTGCGCGCCAGGAGACTATGATAGAGCGCACAAACGCAGATCGACCGTAAAGCGAAGCCGCCCGCATCGCCACCCACATCCCGCTCGCCACGACGGAAGGAGCCCCTGATGATTCGCCCATTCACGCGCCCGCTGCTGCGCCTGGCCGCCATCGCGCTCATGCTAGAGCTGCTGCTTCCAACGCTGCCCGCGCTGCGCGCCCAGAGCGATCTGCGCTACTTCCCCGAGACAGGCCACACCCTGCGCGGGGCCTTCCGCTTCTTCTGGGAGGGCAATGGGGCGCTCGAAAGCTTCGGCCTCCCGATCAGTGAGGAGTATACGGCCCCCAGCGGTCGGCTGGTGCAATGGTTCGAGCGCGCCCGCTTCGAGCTGGGCACCGCCGGTGGCAAGGCCAGTGTGGCGCTCGGCCCCCTGGGCGTGGAGGCCACTCAGGGTCGGATCTTCCCTAAGTCGCCGCCAATCACCAACACGCCTGATCGGCGCTACATCCCTGAGACGCAGCATGTGATCCAGTACGGCTTCAAGACGATCTGGGAGACGCAGGGCGAGGCGCGCATCTTCGGCTTCCCGATCAGCGACGAATTTCAGGAGATCCTCGACGACGGCGAGTGGCACACGGTGCAGTACTTCGAGCGCGCCCGCTTTGAGTACTGGCCCAAGCTGGAGCCAGGCAAGCGCGTGCTGATCAGCCACCTGGGCCGTAAGTTGGCCCCGCCAGAGCGGCTTACCCCCGTGCCGCCCCCCGCCCAGGGCGGCCAGCCGCAGCCACCAAGCTCGCAGCCCCCGCCGCCAGCCAACGCGCCTGTACCGCCAAGCCAGAACGCCAAGGTGACGCCCGACAGCGGCCTGCCTGGTACCGCCTTCAGCTTCGAGGCTAACGGCTTCGACCCAGGCGAGAAGGTGGGAGTCTGGCTCACCGCCCCCGACCAATCTACCTTTGGGGCGGACTTCCAGGCCACCGCCGACGGCGCGGGCTCGATCGCCTCGGCGCGCATCAGCATCACCTCCGACAGCAGCTTCCCCGAGGGCATCTGGTCGTTCAACGCCCAGGGCGTGCGCAGCAAGCGCCAGGCGATCGGCTACTTCCGCATCGCCGCCACAGCAACGCCAGGCGACCCAAACAAGCTCGGCCTGATCACCCACGATCAGCTGCCACGCCAGGGCAACGCGCTGATCGCCCCTGTGGCCGCGCCTCCGGGCTACACGTTCTTCCTAGTTGCTAGCGGCTTTCAGAGCGACGAGCAGGTGAGCGCCTGGCTGACAGGCCCCGATGGCAAGAGCACGCCGATCGCCGCTGAGTTTGTGGAGCTGGAGAATGGCTCGGCGCAGGTAACGGTGAACACGGGCGGACTGCCCGAGGGCGTTTACACCGCCGTGGCCCAGGGCCGCAACAGCGATGTGACGGCAGCGGCCGGCTTCCGGCTCACACGTGATTACGTGGCCGGGCCGGGCACGCCCCGACCCGCCAATGTGGGAGGCAACGCCACCCCCGCCGATGCCGTGCCAGGCAGCGTGGTGCAGTTCCGGGGCCAGGGCCTGCGTCCAGGCGAAGAGCTGGAGTTCTGGATCACCGACCCGTCCGGGGCCTACACGCTGCTGCCGCGCGGCCCGCTCGCCGACAGCCAGGGCCGCGTGGGCTACGAGCCGCCCCTCGATCTCCAGGCGCCCGACAGCGCGCTGCCCGGCGTCTACGGCGTCCACCTCCGGGGCCGCCAGAGCGGCGCGCGCGTCGATCTCTACTTCACGCTCACAAGGTAGACGGTGGATGATGGACGGTGGACGGTGCCGGGCGTGGCGCGGCGCTGACGGAGGACGGTGGACGATGGACGGTGCCGGGCGCGCCCACCGTCCTCCGTCCTCCGTCCTCCGTCCTCCGTCCTCCGTCCTCCGTCACTTCACGTACAGCAGCAGCTCGCCTGGCTGGAGCGTGTGCAGGCGCTGGCGCGGGCAGATGCGGCCGCAGGCGTCGGCCAGGGCGCCGGGCGCCAGACTGTTCCAGGCGTACAGGTCGTTGTGGCCGCCGATCAGCAGATCCCAGCCGAGCTCGGCGGCCAGCCACGCGGCCTCCTCGGGCAGCAGGTTGCCGGTGATATCGAACGAGTCGCGCCGTGCGTCGCGCCCGTTCGCGGCGACGATCGCCACGTCGGCGCGCGGCAGGCCCCGTAGCGTCGGCAGCAGCTCGGGGTAGATGAGCGTGTCGCCGCTGTGGTAGAGCACTACGCCGTTCCACTCGATCAGGAAGCCGAGCCAGCGGTGGCCACGCGCGTCGTGCTCCAGTGCGTAGTGCGCGCTCGGGATGGCCGTGAGCCGCAGCGGGCCAAGCTGTATCGGCTTCAGGGTAGGCGGCACAATGCGGCGCTCGGCGCTGATAGCGGCCTCGTCGAGCACCGCGTGGGACCAGCCGCTGATCACAAAGCGCGCCTGCGGCGAGGCGGCGGCGAGCGGGCCGAGCGTGAGCGGGTCGGTGTGATCCATATGCTCGTGCGAGCAGAGCACGTAGGCCGCGTTGCTGATCGCCACAGGCTCCACCGGCGGGGGGAAGGCGCGGGCGAACTTGTCCGCGTTGGCGGGCACCTTGATCAGCACCACATCGCTCAGGCAGGGGTCGATGTAGAGCAGCTCCGGCCCACTGCCCTTCACGGCCAGGCCCATCTGGCCAAGCCCCCAGAGGGCCAGGGCGCCGTGGGGGACGGCCAGGCGATCCATCTGGGCGATCAGGTCGGGGCCGCTGTAGAGTGCCATAGTTCTGTTCCTGTAGCTTCAATGCGGCGACACGCAAACGCTTGATCGTGAAGCATAGACGCGCTGTACTCGGCGCATGCCCAGAGCGTGTAGGAGTAACATGATGAGTCTGCTTTGGACCCGTCCCGCTGCGGATGAGTGCAGCCCATACTACCTCAAGTATATCCAGCTCGTGCCAGATGGCGACATCGTTCAGACCCTGCAAGCGTAACACACCGACATCCACGCCCTGTTAACGCAGACAGACGATGCGCAGGCCTCTGCTCTGCCTGCGCCGAGCGAGTGGAGCATCAAGCAGGTGGTCGGACATGTAAGCGATACTGAGCGTCTGTTGGCGTTTCGCGCGCTGTGGTTCGCCCGCGGCGAGCAAAGCGACCTGCCTAGGATGGAGCCGAACCCCTGGGTGGCGCTCTCGGATGCCAACGCGCGTCCTCTAAGCGACCTGTTGGCGGAATTCGATCATCTGCGCGCAGCGAGTATCGCCTTGCTTGCGAATCTCGACGCGGCCGCCTGGCAGCGTCGCGGCATTGCGAGCGGCAAGGTGATGAGCGTGCGCGCGCTGGCGTGGATCATTGCCGGGCACGAGCTGCACCATAACCGCTCCTTGCGCGAGGTGTACCTGTAACGCGCAGCGCGCTTACCTTCGACAAGCAGAAGACCTTCTGCATCGATGATGCGCCCTCGCCGGAGCCGCTTCGCAAGCTAGCACAGCGCTATACTTGGCGCAGACACGCCACGACAAGCACAGGAACGAGACCCATGGCACCGTTTCCGCGCAGGCAGGCCCTGGGGTTGGCGTGGGCAGCTACGGCGACCCGCGCTGGGACGCGCTCACCGCCGCGCGTGACGCTCAGGGCGCCTACGACACGCTGGTGGACCCCGCGCTCGGCGGCTGCCGACCGGGCTGCCCTTCGTTCTAGGAACTCACGTGGTACCATATGTTATGCAGTGCGTACAAACGGAGCACGTGAAGGAGTAACGCATGACGTTCACTATTGAAACAGAGCAAGAAGCAGACAGCCGCTGGATCGCAGAAGTGGTTGAACTAGCTGGCGTCCTTGCCTACGGCATCACACGCGATCAGGCGGTCGCAAAGGCGAAGGCCCTCGCGCTGCGTGTGGTGGCCGAACGCTTGGACCATGGCGAAGAAGCTTCCGCGCTCACGACCATTGCCTTTGAAGCAGCGATCATATGAGTGCGTGGCCCGCAACAAAAGCCCGTCGCATCCTTGCCGCACTGCTCCGCATCGGTTGGTTTATCAAGCGCACACCGGGGTCGCACCGGACCTTGGAGCGTCCCGATTGGCCTGATGTCGTCTTTGCATTTCATGATGATGAAGAAATAGGACCACGCATGCTTGCCCGAATTGCAAAGCGCACCGGCCTAACACCTGAAGACATATAACCGTTCCAAGAGCGCTGGGCTAAGAAATGGCCCGGAAGAAGGAGCGAGACCCATGGCACCCTTTCCGCGCGGGCAAGCTCTGGTGGTTGGCGTGGGCAGCTACGGCGACCCGCGCTGGGACGCGCCCACCGCCGCGCGTGACGCCCAGGGCGCCTACGAGACACTGGTGGACCCCGCGCTCGGCGGCTACGGTCGCGGCCAGGCCGAGCTGCTGCTGAACGCGGCCGCCTCGCGCGAGGGCGTGCTCCTGGCGCTGCGCCGCCTCGCCGACCGCTGCGCCCCAGACAGCGTCGCCCTTGTGAGCCTCACCTGCCACGGGGCCCAGGGCGAGGACGGGCTCTACTACCTGGCCACGCACGGCACGCGCTTCACGCCCCCGCCCCAGGAACAGATCGTCAAGGGCACGGGGCTGCACATCGGCGAGCTGGCCCGCGCCCTGCGCGACATCCCCGCGCGCCAGCTGCTGCTGCTAGTAAACGCCTGCTTCGCCGGCCTTGTGGGCGCCGCCCTCAGTTCCGGCGCCATCGCCCCAGATGAGGCCGAGCGCGCCACCGGCCTGATGCTCCC
>JAYUYB010000369.1:0-1580 GCA_043752655.1 Chloroflexota bacterium | reverse complement strand
CTTCCGGGAAGCGCGGCGTTTCACGGAGGCTGCGGATCAACATGCCCAGCGCAAAGACACAGAGGGCGCCGCAGCTGGACCCGCATATGTGCGGCTCTGCGCGCTCTGCGCCTCTGCGGTGAAGTCCGGGGCTGCTACTCGAAGCGCTGGCTATCCCACTCCAGCTCGGCCTCGGCGATGTAGACCATATCGCCCTCCTGGAGCCCTGCGTCGAGCAGGGCCTGGCTGATCTTGGTGGCTTCGAGCACGCGCTGCACGCGATCAACCGACTCAGACTGGGCGAAGTTAGTCATGCGTAAGAGGCGCTCGATCTTGGTGCCGCGCACGCGCCAGCCGCCAGGGGCAGGCTCCACCACAAAGCTGTTCTCATCCACGACTGGCAATGGCCAGACCAACGCAGGCTCGTCGGGGTCGGCGGGCGTGCGGCTAGGGGCAGGCAGCTCGCGCAGCAGCTCGGCCACACGGTGCAGCAGCGCGTCCACGCCCTCGCGGGTGGCGGCGGCGATAGGAAAGATACTGGCGCCTTCCACGGGCAGGTCGCGGCGCAGGCGCGGCAGGTTCTCGCGGGCCTCGGGCAGATCGAGCTTGTTGAGCGCCACCACCTGAGGGCGGGCGGCGAGCTCGGGGCGGTAGAGGCGCAGCTCCTCGTTGATCTGGCGAAAATCATCGGCGGGGTCGCGGAAGTCCACGCCGGCGGCGTCCACCACGTGGATCAGCACGCGGGTGCGCTCCACGTGGCGCAGAAAGTCGTGGCCGAGGCCGACGCCCTCGTGGGCGCCCTCGATCAGGCCGGGGATGTCGGCCACAACGAAGCGATCATAGATGCCCACATCCACGATGCCGAGGTTGGGCTGGAGCGTGGTAAACGGGTAGCTGGCGATCTTGGGGCGAGCGGCGCTGATCACAGAGAGCAGGGTGGACTTACCGGCGTTGGGGAAGCCCACAAGGCCGACATCGGCGATCAGCTTCAGCTCCAGCTCCAGCTCCAGCTCCTGGCCGGGCTCGCCGAGCTCGGAGATACGGGGAGTCTGGCGCACAGAGGTGGTGAAGTGAACATTGCCGAGGCCACCGCGGCCACCACGGGCGGCGATCAGGCGCTGGCCGGGGCGCGCGAGATCAATCTCGTAGCGCTCGCCATTGATGGTGGCGCGCACCACAGTACCAGCGGGCACGCGGATCGTTAGATCCTTGCCCTGGCGACCGTGCATATTGTTTTTCTGGCCGTTGCCGCCCTGCTCGGCGGCGAACTTGCGCTCGTAGCGGAAGCTGAGCAGCGTGTTCAGGTCGTCGGCGGCGACGAGGTAGACATGGCCGCCGCGACCACCGTCGCCGCCGTTGGGGCCGCCATTGGGCACAAACTTCTCACGGCGGAAGCTGCTTGAACCGCCGCCACCGGCGCCCGAGCGCACCTGGATCGTCGCGTAATCAAAATAATCTTGTGCCATAAATATCGATAGGGGCGCGGCAAACCGCGCCCCTACGCTTGCTCCAGATTCGTAGGCGGACTAAATCTTTGTCTCGCTCTCGCTCTTCACGGGGGTAATCTCGTCGTCCTTCACGGCCTTCTTGAACTCACGGAT
>JAYUYB010000368.1:0-10214 GCA_043752655.1 Chloroflexota bacterium | reverse complement strand
GCGCCGGCTGATCCTCGCCGGAGCGCACGCGGGCCAGCTCGCGTCCGAGGCGCCGGGCGGCGGCCAGCAAAAAGTGGCCGCTCCCCGCCGCCGGATCGACGACCCGGATCGCGAGGATCGCCTCCTCCTGGCTGCGTTTGGCCGCACGCGCCGCCTCCAGCCTGTCGGCCAACACCGGCTCCAGCGCGCTTTTGATCAGCTCATGCACCAGCTCGGGGCGCGTGTAGTAGCTGCCGGTCGTCTTGCGCTCGGTGCCCGACACAAGGTCGAAGCCAAAAGCCTCGCCGGGCAGGGGGCTGATCACTGGACGATAGTCCAGGAGTGACTCGTAGACGCTGCCCAGCTCCTCGACATCAAGGGCGGCGTAGTTGACACGGCGCAACGCCTTGCTCTGCGGGTCGCGGTAGAGCGAGAGGGCGCGAACGGCGCGCAGCAGGGTGGCGTTGTCGAGCCGCGCCCCCGCAAGGTCGGCCATGGCCTGGGGGCCGAACAGATCGCCGTCGAGGGCAGCGATGCCGAGCGCCTGGGCGGCCTCGTCGTCCTCCAGCAGGCGAAAGGTGGAAAGCAGGCCGAGCCAGAGGTCGCCGTGGCGGGCATTGGCGGCGGCAGAGCGCTCGGCGAGCCGGCGCAGACGACCCACGCTGTAGTGCTCGCGGTAGACGCGCAGGGCGGCCTCGCTGCCGCCGATCAGGCCGCGCTCCTCGGCGACCATCAGGAAGAGCAGGCGGTAGACCAGGCGCAGCAGCTGGCGGTAATAGTCGAGCTCATTGAGTTGGCCGTCTGCCGCCCGCTCGCGTAGCCGAGCGCTGCCGGGGTGCTGGAGCAGCCCGGCGCCCAGGGCGCGCAAGGCCAGGTCCACGCCGTCGCGCAGGCCATCGCGCACGCGGCCACCGGCCTCGATCGCCTGCTGGTGGTAGCGCTCCAGCAGGCAGCGCGGCGCGTCGTCGGCGCTCTGGGGCAGGCGCGTGCGGTGGAGCAGACGGTAGAACAGGGCGAACTCGCTAAACTTCTCGCCCTCCAGCATGGCCCGCAGGTCGAACTCGACGTAGACGGGGCGCACGGTGCGCGAGGAGTCGCGCAGCAGACGCAGGCACTCGCCGTTGGTGACCAGGCCCCAGAGCTGCTCGGTGCCGTTCAGATACTCCTGCACGAGGGCGTGGGGCGAAAGGCGCGGGCGCCCGGCGGGGCCGCGCTGGTCGAGCGAGCGTCGGGCGCCCTCGATGTGGACCGGCGGCGCGCCCTCACCGTCACCGGCGCGGTGCGAGATGGCGTAGGTGCGCCCGCCAACCGTCGCGGCGGCAGGCATGTAGATGAGTTTGTAGCCCAGCGTCTCCAGCAGCGGCACCACCCAGCGCTCGCGCGTAACGGTGGTGGCCGGGTCGTCGTCGCGCAGGCGGCGCAGCGAGCGCTGGAATGCCTCCCAGTAGACCTTGACATCGGCCCAGGCGGTGGCGATCTCGTCGGACAGGCGGCGCGCCTTCTCGAAGCCGAAGTCGGCGGGCTGCTGGCCCTGGGCCTCGCCGCTGGCGATCTGCGCCAGGATGTCGGCGGGAATGAGATTGCCCTCAGAGACGATGGTGGTGAAGCTCATAGCGGTGGCTACTCGTCAAGCAGTGGCAGCAGCCGGTCACGCACCTCGGCGCCGGTAAGCTGGCCCAACTGCGTACGGGTCAAGAGCGGATGATCAGCGTCACAGGCGACAAACGAGCCCGCGCGGGTAACATACAGGCCACTCTGGTCAATAACTAGGCACAGAGTAGCACGTTGCGTCTGAAACCGCGTATCCCGGCGCTTGCCCAACGTTGGCTGGAACCAGTCAAGCTGCGTGTACTGGGCAAGCTGTGATGGGAGATCGCGCTCTGCAAAGATGTTGAGCTTGGCTTCAACCGGCACCAACCTGCCGCCAAGGGTAATAAAGTAGTCGGCACGCCCGGTGTTGATGGTACCGCGATAGCACGCACACTCCTCCAATTGCAGTGTGCGCGCATCCTTGATTTCGTCCAGCAGATAGTTGATAAGGTAGCTCCGCAGCTGGCCCTCGTGGACAAAACGTTGGTCCGGCGCGCAGGAGATGGTGCGCCAGGTGGCTTTGCTCACATCGCGAAATCCGGCTCCGCCGGGGAGCGCATCAGCCACACAGGCAGGAAGCTGGTTTGTGGATGCCAAACGTTCTTTCAGCCTGGTCAACTGCTGGCCTTCGAGCGGCGTGAGCGCGCTTTGCCGGCTGATGGCAATCCCAATCTCGCTGAGCACTGTCATCGATAGTGGATGTTTGAAGTGATGCACGCGCTCAAAGGGCGCAAAGATTCGGCCCTGGAAGTGGCGCTCATCGTCTGCTAGCCGCTCGTAGACGGGCCGCCCGCTAATTTCGGCTACCGCGAAGACGTGTCCATGGAGTGGCTTCGCACGCACTGCTGCGTGCCCGAGCGCCTCAATCAGATTCCTGTTTTCGCGGCGCTCTCTCTCGTCTTGTCGCTGGAGCTCCCGCTGCAGGCGGGCGATCCGCTCTGGGGCCGAAAACGCGTGGTAGAAGAAAAGCAGATCGCCAGTTGTCATCCAGCTAGGGGCGGTCCAGCCGGTTGGCTGGTCTGGGTAGTCGATCAACACATCCAGATCCGTTACCTGGGTACCTAGCCCACGATGCTTGTGTAGCATTTGCCTTAGCCCAGGCAGATCCTGCGGAAAGCTGACGTTGGTAATGCACGCCTGCACGTAGCGTGGATTCGAGCGAGCCGTTGACAGTTTGGTTGTTTCCATAGCGCGCCTTTGCAATAAGCCTACGATTTGGAAGCGCAGGCGCAGGGCTTTCTTGGCTTCATCCGCACCTAGCCCACAACCCCTTTCGGCACGGGCAGCAGCACAAAGGCGCCGAGCAGATCAAGCGGCAGATTGGGCCGCACGCTCACCCGGCCCGTGCGGGTAGCCTGGCGTACGCGGCGGTGCGACTCGAGCAGGGCCACGGCGCGGGCTTGGGCGATGGCGTTCAGGTCGGCCTCCAGCTCGGGCAACCAGGCGAGGGTCTGGCGCAGTGTCTCGTCGCGCTGCTCGGTCGCCAGGTTGCTGCCCGGCTGCACACTGTCGAGCAGGCGCTGGGCGGCCGCCTCGTCGAGCCAGCTCAGGTTGCCTGGACGGCCCGCGAAGCCCGCGACGATTAACTCTTCAGCGAGGGCGGGCGCGGCCTGGCCGGCGGTCTCGATCAGCAGGCGCAGGCGCAGCAGCAGCAGCGTGGTCCGGCGCGGCACATCGGCGCTGCGGATCGCGCCGCAGCGGCTCACTACCAGTGGGTCGCTCCCGTCGAGGCCCAGGTCCAGCAGGTGCTCCGCGAGCCGTTCCGTGAGCGGGTGGGTGCGCCCAAGCAGCTGCACTCCGTCCGGAGCCGGCGACTCAAACGTGACCAGCAGCTCAGCAGGTGGATTCGGCCCCCGGCGCGTGGCGACCAGCGCCCCGGCCCGCTCGCGCACCGCGACCGGCAGGCCCGCGAGTGGCAGCAGCCAGCGGCCTGTGCGCGGTTGCAGCGGGGCGCCGAGGCGCTCGCAGGCGGCGCGCACGAAGGCCGCCACCGTGGCGGGGCTGCCCAGCACGGTGTCGCTGGCGTAGAGCTCCTGGGCGACCTCTTCGGGCTTGATCGCATGCTGCGCAAAGCGTGACCTGCTCACCTTCTCGCGCGCGGCGGCGCGGTCCCACTCTCGATGCAAGCCTGCCACATCCACGCCTGGCTCACCGTCCAGAAAGCTCGCCTGCTCGACGCGCTCCTGAAACAGCGAGCGCACCACCGTCTCGACCACGCTCTCGTTATCGACCGGCAGCGGCACATAGACGCCAAGATCGCGCTGGATGAGCTTGGCCTTGCGGAGCAGCACGTTCAGCACCGCATCGTCGATCGGGTTGTCGATGCCATAGAGCAATGTTGTCCGCACGGTAGACGCCGGCTGGCCGTAGCGATCCACGCGGCCCTCGCGCTGCTCCAGCCGGTTGGGGTTCCAGGGCAGATCGTAGTGCAGCACGGCATCGAAGGCTGCCTGAAGGTTGATGCCCTCGCTGAGACAGTCGGTGGCCACGAGAACGCGGCGCGGGCTCTGCGACAGCTCGGCGACCCGCTGCTCGCGCTCCTCCTCGGATTTCGCCCCCGTGACGCTAATCACATGCAGCCCAGAGAACTCGCGCTTCAGCCGGCGGCCCAGTTCCTCGGCCAGATAGTCGGCGGTGGCGATGTAGCGGCAGTAGATGATCGGGTGGAAGCCGTCGCGCAGCAAGCCTGCGACCTCCTGGGCCACGGCGGCAGCTTTCGGGTCGCCTTCGCCGCGCAGCTTTGCCGCACGGCGCACAAAGCTCTGAAGCCGCTGGCGCTCCCCCTGGGGCATAGTGGCCTCGCCCTCCTCGACCACGGGCGCCGGCTCGAAGTCCTGGGGCGTCTCGTTATCGCCCAGATCCAGCACGTAGTTCGCGAGGTAGCGGTCGTCCACGGGCTCTCCACCAGCCTCAGCCGCGCTAACCCGACTGATGCGCGCACGCAAGGTGGCCTCGGCCGCCGCCGGGCTGCTCATCACGCAGCGTAGTAGCGCGAGAGCCGTCCAGTAGCGTACGCGCTGGCGCCATGTCGTCTCTGCCGGGTCACGCACCAGCTCGCGGGCGAAGGCGTAAATATCGTCGAATAGCTTGCGATACTCGGGCGAGCGAGCCAGGCTGTAGGTCGCCTCGCGCGCCTCACGGGCCGGAAAGGGCGTCACATCGTCCTGGCCGAGCCAGCGCTGCACATCGGCGCGGCGGCGCTGCACGAAGTGGCGCGCCAGGTGGCGGCGCTCCTGCTCGCTCGGGTGCTCCAGATCAGTCTTTCCAAAGACGGGGTCGAGCAGCTCCAGCAGCGAGCGAAAGGCGTCCGCGACGCCTGAATGGGGTGTGGCGGTAAGCAGCAGCAGGTGGCGCGCCTGGTCGGCCGCCAGGTCGCGCAGCAGCTCGTGGCGCTGCTGCGCAACATCACCGCCGCCCGCGCGGGCGGCCGTATGCACCTCGTCGGCGATCACGAGATCGGGGCAGCCACGCAGAAACGAGTCGCGCCGCCGGTCGGACTTCACAAAGTCAATGCTGACGACCATGGCTTGATAGTGCGCGAAGACGCTGCTGTCGCCGGGCGGCAGCGCGCGCTCCAGCTGGGCGATCGTGCCCGAGCGCACCACGACGGCGTCCAGCGCGAACTTCTCGGCGAGCTCGCGCTGCCACTGCTCGCAGAGGTGCGGCGGGCAGATCACCGCGAGGCGGCGGGCCTCGCCCCGATCCAGCAGCTCGCGGGCGATCAGGGCGGCCTCGATGGTCTTGCCGATGCCGACATCGTCGCCGATCAGGAGCCGCACCGGGTCGAGACGTAGCGCCATCAGCAGCGGGACGAGCTGGAAGGGGCGCGGGCGCACGCTGATCCGGCCGAGCGAGCGAAACGGCCCGGCGCCACTGCGGAAGGTGAGCCGGGTCGCGTCGCGCAGCAGCCGCCCCGAGACGACATCGCCGGCGCGGGCTGGGTCGGGCGGCGGGAAGCTCGCCGGCTCCACCGGGTCGATCTTCAGCGCGCGGCTGAGCGGCAGATGGATGCCGGTGATCTCGCTGTCGGCACCGCCGAGGGGCCGCAGCAGGAGCAGGTCGGGGTCGGCTGACGGCAGCACCACCCACTCGCGATCACGGCAGCGGACGAGCGAGCCAGGAACGTACGTCATCATAGGGGTGAAGTGGCGCTAGGCAACGTTCGGAGCGTAACGTAGCACATGGAGCCTAGCGAGCGCGGCGTCGAGCGCATCGCCGTGCGTCACGGAAATGACACGGTAGCCCCGATCCTCCAGCTCCGCGCGCTGATCGAGCATCGCAGGGGTGGGTGGCGCCGCATCACAGAACACACAGACTGGCCCGCCAGCCAGGTCAAAGTAGAGATCGGGCTGGAGCGACGAGTCCGCCAGCGTCGGCTGCATAGCATCTGGCAGCGGCCCGCCGGTAGCCCGCAGCGCCGCCAGCACGGTGTCGACAAAACCATCACCGCCCATGACACCAAGCGGCGTGACAGGCCCAGAGTCCGCAGGTCTCCCCAAGCCCGCTCCCGCGCGAACATCGAGGATGGCTTGCGCGAGTGCAAAAAGCGGCCCATAGACGAGGCGCCGATCGAGCAGCGCGTGGTCAGGCTGATTCGTGTACGAGAGCAGACAACGGTAGCAGGCGCGGCCACAGTCCTTCGCCTCAGCGGGGAGCTCCGCGCCGCACTGCGGGTCGCCATGACAGAGCTCCAGCGCCGCGCCGGCTACGCGGGCGAGCGCGAGCGGGTCGTCGATCAAGCGCGCTAGCACCCCGGCGCCGCCCTCCGAGGCCTCCCAAAAAAGCATGCGGCGTTGCGTCCCTGCGCCGATGCGCTCCGAGGCAAGCTCTTGCTCCTCCACCTGAAACACAGTCTCGATGCCGCGCCGCAATGCATATTGCAGGCTGGCAAGGAATGCGTCGTCGGCGTCTGCGAGCCAGCGGACCAGCAGCAGGTTACGCGTGTCCTGCACCATCACCCGCACCCCACCAAAAAACTGCTCGGCGCTGGGGTCGAGCGCGCTATCGCCCTCGTCGCCAGGGCGCTTTGCCCAGGTACCGCGCTTGAGATCGATGGTGAAGCCGTCGCTGGTTGCGCGCCGCCAGCGGTGGTTGACCCGCCAGAGCGTCGCGGTCTGCGCGTAGGTCAGCTCCAGAAGCGGGTCGCCAGACGCAGAGCGAGCGGTGACGGTCACTCGACGCTGCCCGCTCCCCTCGGCGGCAAAGCGGTAGTGCGTGGTGATGTGGTAGCCTTGGCGGACGCGCTCCTCCTCGTCGCTGGTGATGCGCTCGATGCGCTGGGTGGCCACCGTTGCCATCTCGAAGATGCGATCCGTGGTCAAGCTCGTGTCCGCGTCGAGCAGGGTGTCGCAGTGGGCGCAGCGATTCACATCATGCACGCCCTCACCCTCGTGGATGTAGCCGCAGACGTGGCAAAGCTTTGCGGTGCGGAGACGGGCCTCGATCCCACCGGCGGGCAGAATCGTGCGGCTCACCCGGTACTTCCGACCCTCGTGATAGATCACGTTGCGCGGCCCGAACTCGCTGAGGGCGAGAAAGCGCGGCCGGGCGATAAACGTACCTTCCTCACGGCTGGTGGGCAAAAACGCCCTGATGGGGAGGCGTGGGAAGTTGTAGCCCGGCAGAAAGCCTTCGCTGGCGAAGTAGCGGTAGGGATAGAAGTCCGTCTCGCCGTGCTTGCTGGTGTTGCAGAGCAGATCTTTCTGCCGCAAGGCTTCCAGCTCGCGTCGGCGCGCGTCCTCTTGCTCCTCACGCGAGCCACGCGCAATGTAGCGCCGGTCAACGTCGGCGCGGGCCTGCTGAAGCTGGCGCTCGGCCGCCGCATACAGCTCACGCCAGCGATCGCACGCGCGGTCGAAGGCCGCTCCAGCGCCATCCACCTGTGCTACAAGCCACCCCTCGTGATACCAGGCCGCCTGCGTGAGCATCGGCAGCGCGGTGCGGAGCAGCGTGCGACACGCCTCCAGACAGCCCTGGCGCTGCGCAGGGGTGAACTGGAGTGCCTGGGCGATGTGGGGATGCAGCGGATACATGGCGCTCAGATCGGCGTTATCGAGGATCTCCGTCATTGATCGGCCAAGGGGCAGCCCGACGATGGCAAGCCAGACCGCGTGTACATGCGCGTGAATCAGGTCGGGATTGGCAAGATCAAGACGTGGCGGCACGACCTGGCCGGAAACCATGCGCTCAGGCTTGCGGAAGAAATACTGGTCGTGCCCGCTGCCAACTGAGCAGTAGGTTGCGACAAAGGCGGGCTGGCCGCCGCGCCCAGCGCGACCGCTGCGCTGGGCGTAGTTTGCCGGCGTGGGCGGCACATTGCGCATATGGACGACGTTCAGGTCGGCGATGTCGATGCCGAGCTCCATGGTCGGTGAGCAAAACAGTGCTTTGAGGGTTCCAGCCCGAAAGTCACGCTCGCGCGCCTCGCGCTGCTGCTGATCTACCTGCCCCGTATGCTCGCCCCCGGTCATATCCACCAGCTGCACTGCCGTCTCGCGGTAGAGCCGGGCAAAGAATGGATTCGGTCGCGCACCGGGGTCGAACTCCAGCTGCATCCGGCGCGTGCGGATGGGGTCCCGCGCAACGGTACCATCGCCGGTGCGCCAGATCAGCGTATCGGAGCGCAGCTGCACCGCGTCACCATGCGCACCGGCGATGCCGACCAGGTAGCCCGCCCTGCGCAGCGCGCCGATCAACGCCTGGACAAGGCTTTTATAGTCGTCTGCCGAGAGCGATGCGGCAAGCCCGGGCCAGGTGTGACGGGAGCGCAGGTAGCGCCCAAGGGAGGTGTTTGCGCCCAGGCTGCGCTCGCCGCGCTGGCCCACCGCTGTGCCGGGGAGCACGAAGGCGGTGGCAGCGGTCAACAGCTCGTACTGGTCAAAGGCCCAGCGCTCGCTTAGCAGCTCGCGGGCGCGCTGCTTCAGCCCCTCCTGGAACTCGGGCTCCAGGCACGCGGCGCTCAGGGCTAACTCGCGACGCATGTAGTCAAACAGTGCTTTTGTCACCGCAGCGCGGGTTGTCGGATGTGCCGCGTTGAGGAGTGGGTGGGCCGCCCAGAAGGAGTTGTCTGCGGCAACGTCAGCGAGCACAGCGTAGTCGATCACAAGCAGGCCACACTGCTCAAGATTGGGCTGCACCAAACGCCAGCCGCGCCGCAGATCTTGATAAATGCGATACGCGATCAGGTCGTGAAAAGCAGCACGCATGCGCTTCGCGTTCGGTCCGACCACCCGCTCGCGCGCAATTGCGTCGTCGTGCAGCCCAAGCTGGTCCACGGTCTCCCGCGCGATCTGCGTGTAGTCGAGGCCATGCGGGGCGGCAGCGACGGCACGATAGATCGCGGCGCGGAGCAGTGCCGTACTCACAAAGTCGTTGAAGTGACCGGCCTGGAGCGAGGCGTCCTGCCGGTTGTCGGTAAAGCTGAGGAGCTTACGCGCATCGTCGTCCAGCGTGGCATCGGCGCGCATCTGCGTGATTGTTGCGAGCGTCAGCAAGGTCGTCGCGGTGCTACGCCCCTCACTGCTGAGGCGTGCGAGTTTGGAAAAGTCGGCCTGCCGCTTCGTATAGATCTCGCCACAGCGCAGGCATGTGAGCAGTGGGGCAGGGACGAACCAGCAGCGCATCGCCTCGGACGTCGGGCCAGTCAGTACCCCGGTGGGCCGCACAAAGAGCCGCCGGGGCTGAAAGGCAGCGTACTCCGGCTTGAGCTTTGGACCGCTCTTGCGTTGCACGAACCACGTTTCCGGCAGCAGTTCGAGATGCTCATCGGGCCAGAAGCGCTCAGGATCGGTGAGCAGATAACCAACCCGGCGGTGCGCATCGTCGGTCTCGACCAGCGTAGGTGGGCGGGGAATCACCGTGCCGCCCCGCTCGTCGAGTAGACACAGGTAGTGCTCCTGGCCACAGGTGCGGCAAAAGACCAGGGGGTAAAGCAACTGTTCCGGTGCATCCGGGGCGTAGTGCTGACCCTCAAGCGTGAGGGTGCGCTGGGATGCGGGGGCGATCGTTGCATAGACCGCGCCGCCCTGCGAAAAAAACTGGTGCAGCTTGAAGGCGAAGCCAGGCGTGTGGTCAGGGCTACGCAGCTGGCTGCCACGCAGGAACAGCTCGGTCAACCGATGGGCGCAGGTCGTAAGTGCCAGCTCAGTCAATGCCGCGAGCTCGGCCGCACCAGCGAGCAACGTCACCGGGTCGCGTCGACGCAGGCGACCGTCCTCGTCCTCGCGCAACCCGAAACGGTTTTCAACCCAGGCGGCCAGCGGGTTGTGCGCGAACTGCGCCCACTCCTGGGGCAAGGGGCCGGTCAGGGCAGCGCGGAGCTCGCTCGCAGTTGGTGAGCTGGGGCGGGCGAGACTCCAGCGGAGCGACTCATCGATAACGTGCGCGGACGTGAGTGGCGCGCCGAACATGGTGCTGGCGACGGACGCCACGGCGGTATTCCGCTCCTGCCTGGTGGCACCAGTGGCGATGGTGGCGCTCGTGCCGATACATTGGAGTCGCGGATTGCCGGCGCGCTCGCGGACCCGGCGCACGAGGAGCGCGACATCGGCGCCCTGCCGCCCACGGTAGGTATGCAGTTCGTCGAGCACAAGGAATTGGAGCGTTCCGGCCTGCGCGAAGAAGACACGCTCTTCCGGGCGGGTGAG
>JAYUYB010000367.1:0-4290 GCA_043752655.1 Chloroflexota bacterium | reverse complement strand
CCTGGACGCAGCCGACCACAGCGTTCCGCTCGACGAGGTGGAGCTGCTGGCGCCCATCCCACGGCCCCGCAAGAATATCATCTGCCTGGGCATGAATGACGCCGCCCACGCGATCGAGTCGCTGCGCGCTAAGGGGCTGCCCGAGAAGTTGCCAGAGTACCCGGTCTTCTTCACGAAGCTGTCCACGGCGGTGAACAGCCCCGGCGCCACGGTGCCGCTGATGCCCGAGGTCTCCTCGCAGCGCGACTGGGAGGTGGAGCTGGCGCTGGTGATCGGCAGAGGCGGCAGCAACATCGCCAAAGACGAGGCGCTAGGGCGCGTGTTCGGCTACACCATTCTCAACGACGTGAGCGCCCGCGACCTACAGAATCGCCACCAGCAGTTCTTCTACAGCAAGAGCCTGGACGGCTCGGCGCCCATGGGGCCGTGGCTTGTCACCGCCGACGAGATACCCGACCCCCACGCCCTGCGCATCCAGCTGCGCCTGAATGGCGCGACCGTGCAGGACTCCAGCACCGGCGACATGATCTTCGATATCGCCAGCTGCATCGCCACCTTCACCACGGGCATCACGCTAGAGTCAGGCGACATCATCACCACCGGCACGCCGAGCGGCGTGGGCATGGGCATGACGCCGCAGCAGTGGCTGAAGGCCGGCGACGTGATGGAGTGCGAGATCGAGGGGATTGGGGTGCTGCGGAATGTGGTGGGGTAGGTCGGAGACAAGGAGACAAGGAGACAAGGAGACAAGGAGACAAGGAGACAAGGAGCGAGGTCAGGATGCCTCCTTGTCTCCCCGCTCCTTGTCTCCCTGTCTTATCTGCGGGCCAGCGCCCACGCAATGCCGCTCTGGAGCGTGGCGAGCGTAGTGATGCCGCTGAGATCGAGCCCGAGGCCCACGAGGGTCTGGGCGACCTCGGGGCGGATGCCGGTGATGATCACCTGGGCGCCGAGCAGCTTCACGGCCTGGGCGGCGCGCAGCAGCGCGTTGGCTACCTGGGTGTCCACCACCGGCACGCCGGTGATGTCGAGGATGGCGGTCGTGGCGCCCAGTTCGGCCACGCCGGTGAGCAGCCCTTCGATCACCTGCTGCGCGCGGTTGCTGTCGATCGCGCCGATCAGGGGCATAGCGATCACACCGTCGGTGATCGGGATGATCGGGGTGCTCAGCTCGCGCAGGGCAGCCTGCTGCCCCTCGATGATCTGCTCCTGAAGCGCGAGTCGCTCCGCCTCGCCCCGCACACGCTCGCTAATATCCTCGGTTTGCGAGAGCCAGCCGAGCACCTTGCCCGCCTCGTCTTTGAGCACCGCGTTATGCCACTGGCAGGTGATCAATCGCCCGTCTTTGGTGACATTCTCGTTGCGGCTGTTGGCGACCTGGCCGCTGAGCAGCGCGCCCACGATACCCTGAACATGCTCCAGGGCGAGGCCCGGCACCAGCAGGGCGATGGCGTTCTTGCCGATCGCCTCGACCGCGCTCCAGCCGAAGATCCGCTCGGCCGCCGGGTTCCACTGCACGATCTCGCCCTTGTCGTCGGCCTCGATCATCGCAAGGGGATTGGCCCGGAAGATCTGCTCAAGGCGATGCAGGGTCGCGCGCAGCTCGCGCACCACCTCGCTTGTTTCAACATGCTCGGCGCTCACGGCAGCCCCCTAAAAAAGTAAACATAACCAACCGCTGGCGCATGATACGCCAGAGGTGAAACCAAAGGATGACACGGTGCCCGGGTGACACGGTGACACGGTGACTGTGCACTCGCTGCGCTCGTGCTGACAGGGTGACACCTAACGGAGCCGAGAGGTGTCACCCTGTCACCCTATCACCTGGTCACCGTGTCAGGCCCCGGCGCGCTCCTGGAGGCTTTGGACCGTCCAGACATCGTCGCGCAGGGCGCGGATGGCCTGCACGGCGGCGGCGGCGCCCGAGAGCGTGGTGAGCGCGGGCACGCCGTAGACGATGGCGGCGCGCCGGATGGCGGCCTCGTCGAAGAAGCTGGTCTTGCCGAGCGGCGTGTTGACGATCAGGGCAATCTGGCCATTCTTCACGTAGTCCACGGCGTTGGGGCGCCCCTCGTTCACCTTGTAGATCGTGGTGACGGCGAGGCCGCTGGCGAGCAGTTGGGCTGCGGTGCCGCCTGTGGCGAGCAGCGTAAAGCCGAGCGCCGCCAGGTCGCGGGCGATCGGCACGAGGTTGGCTTTGTCGCGGTCGTTCACGCTCAGGAAGGCGTTGCCGCTGAGGGGCAGGCGCTGGCCGCAGCCCAGCAGAGCCTTCGCGAACGCCTCGCCGAAGCTGGCGCCGCTGCCCATCGCCTCGCCCGTGGAGCGCATCTCCGGGCCGAGCAGCGTGTCGACGCCGGGGAAGCGCGCCCAGGGCAGCACTACCTCCTTGACGTGGAAGCGCTGCGCGCCCTCGGCGATTGCAGCTTGCAGCTTGTAGATTGCAGCTTGAGCGCCAAGGTTAGGGTGCGCGACTTGCAAGCTGCCATTCGCGAGCTGCAATTGCGCACCTGCCGCGCACTGAGCGGCAATCTGCGCCCAGGGTACGCCCACGGCCTTGGCCACAAAGGGGATGGTGCGCGAGGCGCGCGGGTTCACCTCCAGCACATAGACGACATCGTCCTGCATGGCGTACTGCACATTCATCAGGCCCACCACGCCCAGCTCGCGGGCCAGGCGCACAGTGTAGTCGCGCATGGTCTGCACGTGCCGCTCGGCGACCATGTAGGTTGGGATGACGCATGCGCTATCGCCGGAGTGGACGCCGGCGAGCTCGATCTGCTCCATGATCCCGGCAATCACAACCTGCGTGCCGTCGGCCACGCAGTCCACGTCCATCTCGAAGGCGTCCTCCAGGAAGCGATCCACCAGCACAGGGTGCTCGGGCGAGGCGTCCACCGCCTCACGCATGTAGCGCTCCAGGGTCTCGTCGTCGTAGACAATTGCCATGGCACGGCCGCCGAGCACGTAGGAGGGGCGCACAACCACCGGGTAGCCGATGGCGGTGGCGACCTTGTGGGCCTCCTCCCAGCTGTTGGCGCTGCCGTGGGCGGGCGCGGGGATGCCAAGGCGGTCGAGCAGTGCGCCGAAGCGGTCGCGATCCTCAGCCAGGTCGATGGCGTCGGGCGGGGTGCCCCAGATCGGCACGCCAGCCGCCTCCAGGGCGCGCGCGAGCTTGAGCGGCGTCTGGCCGCCAAACTGCACCAGCACGCCATCGGGGCGCTCCAGCTCCACCACGTTCAGCACATCCTCCAGCGTGAGCGGCTCGAAGTAGAGCCGGTCGGCGGTGTCGTAGTCGGTGGAGACCGTCTCGGGGTTGCAGTTGAGCATGATCGTCTCGAAGCCCATGGCGTGCAGCCCGAACACAGCGTGGACACAGCAGTAGTCGAACTCGATGCCCTGGCCAATGCGGTTGGGGCCAGAGCCAAGGATCAGTACCTTCTTGCGCTGCGTGGGGGCCGCCTCGTCCTCGCTCTCGTAGCTGGAGTAGAGGTAGGGCGTGTCGGCGGGAAACTCGGCGGCGCAGGTATCAACACGGTGGAAGGTGGGCGTGATGCCGAGGGACTTGCGTTTCGCACGAACTTGAAGCTCAGGGGACAGGGAGAATCGCTCGCTGCGCTCGCTCGGGAGACCGGGAGACAGGGAGACACCTGACGGCAGCAACGGGCTGTCTCCTTGTCTCCTTGTCTCCTTGTCTCCTTGTCTCCTTGTCTCCTTGTCTCCCTGCACGCGCAACAGATACGCGAGCTGCGCATCGGAGAAGCCCATGCGTTTGGACTGGCGCAGCAGATCGGGGGGCAGCGTGGCGAGATCGAAGGCGCGCAGGCGGCCCTCCATGTGGACAAGGGCCTCCATCTGCTCCAGGAACCAGGGGTCGATCTTGGTGAGGGCGGCGACCTGGGCCACGTTCATGCCGCTCTGGAGCGCGTAGCGGATGTAGAAGTGGCGCTCGGGGTTGGGCGTGATCAGCCGCTCGCGCAGGCGCTCGGGGTTGAGCTTGTCTTTGCCGTCGGCGCCGTAGCCCATGCGGCCCTGCTCCAGCGAGCGCCAGGCCTTCTGGTAGGCCTCGGCAAACGTGCGGCCGATCGCCATCACCTCGCCGACCGACTTCATGCTGGTGGTGAGCGTCTGGTCGGCCTGCGGGAACTTCTCAAACGTCCAGCGGGGAATCTTCACGACCACATAGTCGAGCGTTGGCTCGAAGCTGGCCGGCGTCACTTTGGTAATATCGTTGGGCAGCTCGTCCAGGGTGTAGCCGATGGCGAGCTTGGCGGCGATCTTGGCGATCGGGAA
>JAYUYB010000366.1:0-4293 GCA_043752655.1 Chloroflexota bacterium | reverse complement strand
TTGCCGACGCGTCCGGACCCGCCCGCGCAGGCGGGCGCCCGGCGCACCGCGCCCCCACGGCGCGCGTTCACGCGCCCGCCTGCCGACCATGACGTAGCCCTAGCTGGAATGCTGGCATGGGTGGCCCATCACCCCCCGAAGCGGGCCGGGCGCTTCTCGCGGAAGGCGGCCACGCCCTCGGCGAAGTCCGGGTGGGAGGCCACTGCCTGCTGCGCCTGGGCCTCGTAGGCGAGCATCTCCTCCAGCGTGGCATCCTGCGAGCGCTGGAGGGCGCGCTTGAGCATGCTGATCGCCTTGGCCGGACCGTGGGCGAGCTGCTCGGCGAGGGCGCGGGCCGCAGCTTCAAGCTCGTCGTCGGGCACCACGCGGTTGACGAGGCCCCACGCGAGGGCGGTGGGCGCGTCGAGCTCGCCGCCGAGCGCCGAGAGCTCGAAGGCGCGGGCCTGGCCGATCAGGCGCGGCAGGATGTAGCTCATGCCGCAGTCGGGGATCAGGCCGATGCGGGCGAAGGCGTTCACGAAGCGGGCGCCCGCGCCGGCCACGCGCAGATCGCAGGCGAGGGCCAGGCTCATGCCGGCGCCGGCAGCCACGCCGTTCACCGCCGCGATCACAGGTACAGCGAGGCCGCGCAGCTTCATCACCAGGGGGTTGTAGCTGGCGCGCAGCCGCTCGCCGATCAGCTCGGCGGCGCCGTCAACGGCGATCTCGCGCAGATCCTGGCCGCTGCAAAAGGCCTTGCCAGCGCCGGTGATCAGCACGGCGCGCACGCTGGTGTCGCGCTCGGCCTGGCGCAGCGCAAGCATCAGGTCCGCGTGAAGCTGCGCGTTCAGGGCGTTGTAGACATCGGGGCGGTTAAGTGTGAGCGTGGCGACGCTAGCGCTCACAGCATACAGAACGGTTGGCTCAGCACTCATAGCTACCTCCCCGTAAACTGCGGCTTGCGCTTCTCCACAAAGGCGCGCATGCCCTCCTTCTGATCCTGGGTGTCGAAGAGCAGGAAGAAATTGCGCAGCTCGAGCGCGAGCCCCTCGCGCAGCGTGGTCTCGGCGGCGGCGCGCACTGCCTCTTTGGCAAGCTGGGCGGCGAGTGGCGGCTTGGATGCGATCAGCTGGGCGAGGCGCATGGCCTCGGCGAGCAGGCCTTCCACCGGCACCACATAGTTGACCAGACCGTGCTGGCGGGCCTCGTCGGCAGAGATAGTGGCGCCGGTGAGGATGAGCTCCATGGCGCGGTAGGGGCCGAGGGCGCGGGTGAGGCGCTGGGTGCCGCCGGCGCCGGGGATCACACCGAGGTTGATCTCGGGCTGGCCGAACTGGGCTGTCTCGCTGGCAACAATGATGTCGCACATCATGGCGAGCTCGCAGCCGCCGCCGAGGGCGTAGCCGCTGACGGCGGCGATGATCGGCTTGCGGGTGGCGGCCACGCGCGCCCAGCGCTCGATGCTGCGGCGGGTGAGCATCTCCATCGGGGTGGCCTCCACCATGGCCTTGATGTCGGCGCCGGCGGCGAAGACGCGCGGCCCGCCCGTGAGCAGAATCACGCGGATCTGATCGTCGGCGTCGCAGGCGGCGAGGGCGGCGATCAGCTCGTCGATCAGCTCGGGGCTCAGCGCGTTGAGCGCCTTTGGGCGGTTCAAGGTGAGGGTGGCGACGTGGCCGTCGATCTCGTGTAGCACAAGGCGCTCGTCGGACATAGAACCTCCACTGGTCTCGGCAGTGAGCCTTGCGATTACCGGCGTTGACTAGGCTCCATGCTACCCGACGCATGGCCAGTCGTCAACGCAGGTATCGCGGTCAGGCGGCCTTTGTCGGGGGAGCCGAGCCGTTGACAGCCCCGGCGGGGTGGTGCACGAAACAATACGCCGCACGAACTTGCTATAATGCTAAGGGGACGAGTATATACAAGCGACGGAGAGTATTACACAGCCTGAGCATCGAGGCAGGCCGCTAGCGCGTGAAGCTGGCAGGCTTCTTGCAAATACGAGCGACATTCCCGCCCTTAGCCGACGCCGCCTGCGCGCGATTCGGGTATGATGATAGTACCCAGTGGAGCTCGCGCGTTTTACCATCCGGTGGAATGCACCATGTCTTCTGTTGAGCCGACGCCGCCCCCCCTGTCCGCAACGTCGCCTCGCGTTGCGCAGGCCTTTATCGCCGCCGACGGGCGGATTGTTGCGGCAAACGAGCCCCTGGCGACACTCGTGGGGCGCCCGCTGGCGCAACTCCCCGGCCTGATTGCCGCCGACACGCTGCCAGCCCTTATCCCCTCGCTCGCCGTGCTGCTCCCGCGCGTGCTGGCCGATGACGAGCCCCTGCTAGAGCTGGAGGCGCGCGAGGATCAGCCTGCCTCTGGCGCGGCCCGCCGCTGGCTGCTCTCACTCATCCCCGTTCGCTCACGCACCGGACATAGCCTCGGCGTAGATCTAGAGCTGCGCCCCTGGGTGCTGGCGCTGAGCGACCAGACCCACGACAGGGCCTCCGTGGTGGCTGCTTTTGTCACCGACCTCACCGAGCTCCAGGCGGCCAAGGCCGAGCGAGCGCTTCTGCTCCAGGTGGCCGAGCAGGCCCGCAGCGAGGCCGAGCTGGCTGCAATGCGCGCCGTAGCCATGCTCTCGCTCACCGCCGCGCTCTCCAGGGCACTCACGCCAGAGCGGGTGAGCGAGGCCGTGATCGACGAGGCCTGCGGCATCTTCGGCGCCATCGCCGGGGTGGTGATGCTGTTCGACCCCGCCCAGAACGCGCTAGCCATGGTGGGCAGCCAGGGCTACACCGGCGAGCTGCTCGATCCCTGGCAGCGCCTCCCGCTCACCCAGGCCACTCCGCTCAGCGACGCCGCCCGACGCGGCGAGCCTGTGCTGATCGGCTCGCCCGAGGCCCACGAGCGCGAGTACCCGCGCCTCAGCCACAACTACGCGTCGATGGGGATACGCGCGCTGGCCGCGCTGCCACTCCGGCTCGACAGCCAGCTGATCGGTGTGCTTGGGCTCACCTTCGACAGCCCGCGCGTCTTCGACGACGAGGAGCGCACCTACCTGATGACTATGGCAAGCCTCTGCGCCCAGGCCCTTGAGCGCGCCCGGCTCTCGGCCGCAGAGCGCGCCGCCCTCAGCACCGCCGATGAGGCCCTCGCCATGCTCGACATGGTGATCGACTCGGCGCCCATTGGCATGGCCTATGTAGACCACGAGCTGCGCTACCGGCGCATCAACCCGCGCCTCGCCGCCATGAATAGCCTGCCGGTGGCGGCTCACATCGGGCAGCGCGTCCGCGAGCTCTTCCCACAGGCCGCCGCGATCTGGGAGCCACAGTGGCGGCAGGTGCTTGCCACCGGCGAGCCGATAACGGATCTGGTGCTGAGCGGCACTATGTCGGACGGCAGCACGCGCCACGCCCTGGTGAGCTACTACCCGGTACGCGTCGGCGACGGCGCTGTGCTCGGGGTGGGCATCCTGGTTAGCGACATCACGCAGCAGCGCGAGGCCGAGCAGGAGCGGGCGCGGCTGCTGGCGAGCGAGCAGGCGGCTAGAGAGGCGGCCCAGGCGGCTCAGGCAAGCGCCGAGGCCGCCGTTCAGCTGCGCGACGCATTCCTCTCGATCGCGGCCCACGAGCTTAAAACGCCGCTCACCTCGCTGCTAGGCCAGGCCCAGCTGCTTGAGCGCCGTCTGGCCAAAGATGGGCAGCTCACCGAGCTGAACGAGCGCTCGCTTCAGGTCGTGGTGGGCCAGGCCCGTCGCCTGAGTCATCTGATCAGCGACCTGCTAGACGGCGCCCACCTGGAGCTTGGGCAGCTCGCGATCAAGCGGCGCCGCCTGGATCTTGCGCGTCTCACCCAGCAGTTCGTTGAAGAGCTGCAACCCACTGCGCCCAGCCACAGCTTTCGGCTGGAGCTGCCCGAGGGCCCGCTCACGGTGCTGGCCGACCCGATACGCATTGAGCAGGTGATCCAGAACCTGCTCAGCAACGCCGTGAAGTATAGCCAGCGCGGCAGCGAGGTGCGCGTGGAGCTGCGCCGCGCAGACGATAAGGCGCTGCTCAGCATCCACGACCAGGGCGTCGGCATCCCCGCCGAGGCCATCCCACGGCTCTTCGAGCGCTTTTACCGCGTGGAGAGCAGCGAGACGGCCAGCGTGAGCGGGGTTGGGGTAGGGCTCTACGTCGTGCGCGAGATTGTGCTGCTGCACGGCGGCGCCGTCCGTGTGGTAAGCACGCCTGGCCAGGGCAGCAGCTTCACGGTGGAGCTGCCGCTCGGCGGAGCGGGCGGGGATCAAGCGAGGTGATGTCCGGCGAAGGCATG
>JAYUYB010000365.1:0-4294 GCA_043752655.1 Chloroflexota bacterium | reverse complement strand
GGTTGGCCTGGCGGCGCTCGCGGTCGCCTGCGCTCACCTGGCCCACCCAATAGTACTGGAGCACGGCAAGGGCGATCAGGGCCACCAGGGCCGCCGCGAAGAGCGGCAGAAATGCAAGGGTTGCGCGGGGCCGTCGGATCATGGCAGAAGTATAGCGGAACGCTCTGAGAATAGGAAGAGTTGGGTATAA
This sequence comes from Chloroflexota bacterium, assembly GCA_043752655.1. Taxonomy (GTDB): domain Bacteria; phylum Chloroflexota; class Chloroflexia; order Chloroflexales; family Chloroflexaceae; genus OHK40. Next base: position 4,104 of record JAYUYB010000365.1, on the reverse strand, counting down.
ATCTTTACAGCCTTAACACCAGATTTTACCACTATAATGCTTGCTTAACGTCTGCTTAATGCAAAGATCGCGTTTCGCCCAGAAAGCTACACCGCTACGATGCTCACGCGCCGCCTCGCCGACCTCAGCGGGCCCTTCTTCGATCCGCACAAGCCGTTCCGCAACTGGTCGTCCTTCCCCTTCAGCCAGATCGATCTGCCGCAGCCGCCGTATGTAGACGAGGCGCAATTGCGCGCGGGCCTGGCGCGGGCCAAGCTACAGCTGCACGCCCTGCACGCCCAGGGCTACACTGGCATCGTGCTGGACAACCTGGCCCATCTTACGGCCTTCGACGGGCCGGGCGAGGCGGTGTACGCGCCCGATAGCCCGGCGCGGCTGCGCGCCCTGGCCTACCGCGCTGCCTTCGGCGAGCTGTTCGATATGGCGGCGGCCCTAAGCATGGAGGTGTACGTCACCAGCGACATGCAGTGGAGCACGCCAGAGCTGCGCCGTACAGTCGGCCCCATGCGGGCCGAGAGCGCACGGCTTGCGGCCCTTAATCGGCGCGCCGTGGCCGAGCTCTTCGCCGCCATGCCGCAGGTGCGCGGCCTGGTGGTGCGCGTGGGCGAGGCGGGCGGCGCTCACAACGAGGGGTCTAGCTACGCGGGCCACATGATCTACACCACGCCCGCCCAGCTGCGCGGCCTGATCGACAGCCTGCTGCCCGTTTGCGAGGGCCACGGCCGCGATCTGATCGTGCGCAGCTGGAGCGTGGGCATCGGCGCGCTCGGCGACCTGATCTGGTCGCCGCAGCGCTACGCCGAGGCCTTTGGCGGCTACAGCTCGCCGCACCTGATCGTCTCGGTGAAGCACGGCCCCGCCGACTTCTTCCGCCACCTGCCGCCCAACCCCACGCTCGGCCAGCCCGGCCCGCGCCAGCTGGTGGAGCTTCAGACGCGCCGCGAGTACGAGCTGTTCGGGCTTGTGCCCGCCGGCGTGGCCCGCCTGCACAGCGCCGCCCTGGCGCGCGCCGCCGCCGACCCGCAGTGCCTCGGCTTCTGGGCCTGGAACAGTACGGGCGGCTGGGGCGGCGGCACCGCTACGCTCGGCACCACGGGCTGGAGCCTTTGGACCGAGCTGGGCAGCGCGCTTACGGCGGCACTGGCACAGGCGCCGGATCTGGATAGCCGGGCGTTTGTGGAGATGTGGCTCCAGGAACGAATGGAACATGCCACAGCGCTGCCGGATGCCTTTGCCGAGGCTGTCGCCGAGCTGTACCTGGACTCGGAAGATCTGATCGAGCGGGGGTGGTACATGGGGCGGCTGCCGCAGGCCACGGCCAAGATCGGAGGGGTGTACCTCTCGCCCTTGCTCTGGGTCTGGTGGATGCGGCCAACGGCGTCGCTGCCGATCTGGGCCTACCTGACGCACGCCGCTGGCGACTGGCGGGCCGCGCTGGAGGCGAGTGAGGCGGCGGCCCGACGCGCCGACGCCCACGCGCGGCGCCTGGAGACCCTGGCCCTAGCGTATCCGCAGATTGCGCAGATTGCTGATCCGAGCAGGACGAAAGAGGGCGAGGTGGCCTTTGTAGTGGAGAGCGCGCGCTACCTGGCGGACGCGCTGGCGCTGGCCCACGCCACGCGCGCGCTGATGCTGCCGCTGCTTGCGGGCGCTTGGCTGGGCCGCGCGCCGACGCCCGACGCGCTGCGCGCTGCGGCATACGAGGCGCGCACCGCCATCGCGGCGCATAATGCGCGCTGGGCTGGCCGCGCAGACTTCCCCGCCCTTGAGCTAGATGAGCTGGAGCAGTTTGTGGCGCTGCTAGAGCGCCGCCCACGGGCCGTGTGGCTCCAGGCGCGGGCGGCCTGCGCCCTGGTGCGCGGCCTGCGCACCAAGCACGTCGGCGGAGGCATGCGGCTGGCGGGGGCGGCCGGGCTCACCCTGGCGCTGATCTTCAACCCACCGGCAGGCCTGGCCCTGGCTGGGGCCGCCGCTGGCCTGGCACTCGCTGTGCCAATGCGCCGCCGCATGGTGGGCGCGGCGCTGCCATGGCTCAGCCGCCGGCTCAACCTGCTGCCGAGCATGTTCTTTGAGGCGGGGCCAGCGGTGAGCGAGTGGGTGTAGCGTGCTCCCAGGTGGGGCGGCAGCGCCCGCCCCCGAACGCCCAGGGTCGGGGAAGCGCCCTAGGCGCGAACCAATCCCGCCGAGCAGCCTGACAGCCGAACCAGCGCCGTTTGGACCACGAACGGCGCGAAAGGCAGCGAACGGCGCGAAGCCGCTGCCAGGATTATCTACACGCCCTACTAGCCGCGGCTTCAGCCGCCAGGCAACGGAAACGCCACGGCGGCGGGCAACCCGAAAGCATACACCGCCCCGCCCGCGCGCCCCTTACGCAAAGGGCAGACCAAGGAAATGCTATAATCTCCCGCCGTGCGCGCCTGGCCTCCGCCTGCTCACCCGCCCACGCGCGGAGCGACCAATGCAGATCTCACTCGTGTGTACCGTGCGCGACGAGGCCGACAATATCGCCGCGCTGCTAGACTCGATGCTGGCCCAGACGCGCCCCCCCGACGAGGTTGTGATCAACGACTGTATGAGCCGCGACGCCACGCCTGCGATTGTGCGGGCTTACGGCGAGCGCAACCCGCGCATTCGCCTGGTCGTCGGCGGGCACAATATCTCGTCGGGCCGCAACGGCGCGGTGCGCGCCGCCCGTGGCGCCATCGTGGCCTGCACCGACGCCGGGCTCACGCTCGACCCCGGCTGGCTCGCCGCCATCGTCGCGCCCATCGAGCGCGGCGACGCCGACCTGGTGGGCGGCTTCTTCACCCCCGCGCCCCGCACGCTTTTTGAGCGCACCCTCGGCGCCGTAAACTACCCCGACGCAGAGCAGGTAGACGCGGCGAGCTTTCTGCCCTTCGGCAAGTCGATGGCCTTCCGCAAGGCGCTGTGGGCGCAGGTCGGCGGCTTCCCCGAGTGGCTCAGCCACTGCGAGGATCTGGTCTTCGACATGGCGGCGGAGCGGGCGGGCTTTCGGCGGGCCTTCGCACCGGGGGCGATTGTGTACTTCCGCCCGCGCGGCTCGCTGCACGCCTTCGCACGGCAGTACTATCTCTACGCCCGTGGCGACGGCATAGCCGGGCTCTGGGCGCGGCGCCATGTCGCCCGCTACCTGGCCTACGCGGGCCTACTCGTCGCCCTCACCCTGGCCGCCCGCGTGCCCTCGGCGCGGCTGCCTGTCGCAACACTGCTTGGCCTCGGCGTGGCTGGCTACACGCGCAAGCCGTACCGGCGCCTCTGGCCGCGCCTACGCGGGCAGCCGCCCCTCGCCAAGGCCTACGCCCTCGGCCTTGTGCCGCTCATCCGGCTTGTCGGCGACCTTGCGAAGCTGGCGGGCTACCCGGTCGGCGTGCTGCGCCGCAGCGTGAGGGGCGCCTTTGAACCACGAAGCCGCGAACGGTAGCGAGCCACCGCGAATCCGGCCACGCGCGTGCGGTTTCGCGTTCGTGCCGTTCGTGCCACTTCGCGCCGTTCGTGATCCAGACGTTCGCGCCGTTCGTGCCACTTCGCGCCGTTCGTGATCCAGACGTTCGCGCCGTTCGTGATCCAGACGTTCGTGAACCTACACCGCCAGCAAGCCCACCCCCGGCAGCACGCGCTCGATCGCCGTGAGTAGCTCGTCGAGGTCGAAGGGCTTTTCCACTACCGCTGCGGCCAGCTGTCTCACTACGTGCTCTACGGGCAGCTGCGAGGTGATCACGATCACCGGGATGCCGCACGTCTCCGACCGCATACACACGCCCTCCAGAAAGGTTTGCCCGCTTGTGCCGGGCATATTCAGATCCAGGGTTATCAGCGCGGGTCGCGCCTCGGCGATCCGCGCGTTCGCTGCGGTGATGCTAGGCGCCAGCCGCACCGCGCGCCCGGTAAGGGTGAAAATATCTTTCAGCAACCGGCTAATCGTCGGGTCGTCCTCGATTACCAGAATGTCCACTGTGGATGGCATGATTTGCTCACTTCGTTGCTGTTGCTTCGTTGCCTGAAATAGCATCTGCAAGACCGATACCCCTACAGGCTGTAGTGACATAAGATGACAGCATTGCTATTTTATGCACCCTCGCGCTA
>JAYUYB010000364.1:0-1584 GCA_043752655.1 Chloroflexota bacterium | reverse complement strand
CTCGTGCATGAGCATCATCACGCTGGTGGAGTCGCTGACAGAGGAGGGGAAAATCAGGTAGCCGTCCACGGCGACGCGCTTGCCGTCGTTAGCGCGGTCGCAGACAGCGGCGAAGGCGGTGGGCGTGCCAGCGGTGGGAGTCTCGTTGCCGCAGCTGCTGAGTAGCAGAATGGCCGCGCCGAGGGTGCTGAGGAGACGAAACAGTTTCATCCGAATGCTCCTGTTTGATCTGCTGAACCAAGGTGGGATCCCATGATTAGGAACGCAACCGAGGGCGGCTTTTACCTCTGCGCTATCTGCCCGCTGTGGTGTTACGCCGCAGCCGCCCGGATCAGCCCGCGCCACAGCTCATCGTGCTGGCCAGGCACAAAGGGCAGCGAGTAAAGGCCCACGCGATCAAGCAGGCCGGCAAAGCGCTCGCGCAGGGCGGCACCAAGCTCGTGGGGCGGCGCCTCCACCGCAAAGGCCTCCAGCATCTCGGGGCCTACCAATGCCGTCATCTCGGCCCAGCGCTGCTGCGAGGCCAGCTGCGAGAGCTGCGCGCCAACCTCGCCCCAGCCGTGGCACTCCAGCACAGGCCTGTAGGTGGGGGTGGAGGCGTAGAAGGCGATCTGCTGGCGCACAAAGCCGCGCATACGCTCGGTGGTCTCCGTGTCGGGCCCAGTGATCACAAAGGCGCTGCCGGCAACGGCGCAGGCGGCAGGATCGCGCCCAGCCCGCGCCGCGCCCGCCGCGATCTGGGGGCGCAGCTCCTCACGCAGATATTTTGCGCTGTTGAGCGGGTGGGCGTGGAAGCCGTCGCAGAGCTCGCCGGCCAGCTGGGCGAGGCCCGCGTTGACGCCAGCAATGTAGATCGGGATCGCTGGGTGCTCGATCGGGCCAGGGTTGAAGAAGGGCGACATCAGGGTGTGCTGGTAGAACTCGCCACGGTAGTTGAGGCGCGCGCCGATCTGGAAGGTGGCCCAGATGGCGCGCAGGGCCTGGATATAATCGCGCAGACGGGCCACCGGCTGGTCGAAGCTGGCGCTGAAGCGGCGCTCGATGTGGGCGCGCACCTGGGTGCCGAGGCCGAGCACAAAGCGCCCGTGCGAGTAGGCGGCGAGATCCCAGGCAAGCTGGGCGGTGACCATAGGGCTGCGGGGGAAGGCGATGGCCACTGCGCTGCCGAGGGTGATCTTCTGGGTGTGCTCGGCGGCGATGGCGAGGGGCAGGAAGGGATTATGGCCGGTCTCCGGCGTCCAGAGGGCGGCGAAGCCAAGGGCCTCGGCGGCGCTGGAAAGCTCGCCAGCCGTCGCCAGGGGGTTTGCATCTACGGGGACGGCGCAATCGAGCAGCATGCGGTGCCTCCTCGGCGAGGTTCGTGATGATCCGACGGTGTCGGCGGCAGTATAGCACTGCCGGGCGCTTTATACACAGATGACGCAGCTTTCCGGCCAATTGCTAGCCCCAGCGGGCGTTGGCGCGGGACGTTGCATCCGCCCTGACACTGGGAACCCTTACGGAGCACTGTAGTATTTGCTATAGTTAGACCTATGACGCTTCACACTCGCCTGTCGCTCCTCTTTTGCGCCGTGCTCATCCTGA
>JAYUYB010000363.1:0-1584 GCA_043752655.1 Chloroflexota bacterium | reverse complement strand
GATCATCTGGCGCCTGGACTCCGGCGACTATGTGGCGGGGACGGAGAGCAGGTGCGATGGATGCGCTGTGGGGTGGTGATTTGAGACAGGGTGACAGGGTGACAAGGAGACAAGGAGACAAGGAGACAGTCCGGGTATGCCGTTAGGCGCTCCTTGTCTCCTTGTCTCCCAAGCGAGCACAGCGAGCGGTGCTCCCTGTCTCCTTGTGTTGAGTGGTGGGCCGCCCGGGATTCGAACCCAGAACCAGTCGGTTATGAGCCGATCGCTCTGCCGTTGAGCTAGCGGCCCCCACGAGGGCCATTATACCAAAGAAGCAGCCTACTTCTCGCCAACCACCAGCAGCATCGAGCGGGCGGGCGGGAGCGCGGCCGTAAGTGCGGCGAAGGCACCTTTGCCGAGCACGCGCAGGGGGTGGGTGCGCAGCCGCGCCGCCTCCACGCCCACGCGCTCCCAGGGCGCCTCGAAGCGGCGCTGCACCACACGGAGGCCCGCCGTCTGCACCAGCCAGGCCAGCTCGTCCATAGTGTAGGTGCGAGCGTGGGTGGTGTAGCGCGCCTCGCCCTCCAGCTGCATCTGGTGGCGGAACTCGGCGCGCGTGCTCAGGCTGAGCCAGAGTGCGGCGCGCAGAATCGTGCGCAGGCGGCTCTTCACATACAGCTCATTCGGGGTGGTGATCAGCAGGCGGCCGCCTGGACGCAGCACGCGCCGGAACTCGCGCAGCACCGGCAGGGGCGAGTAGAGCAGGTGCTCGATCACCTCGGAGAAGACCACCCAGTCGAACGACTCGTCCGCGAAGGGCAGCGGCTCACGCTCCAGGTTGGCGCGGCGCACCTCCACACCCAGGCGTCCCCAGAGCGCCTGGCGCTTCGTAGGGTCCAGGTCTACGCCGCTCACGCTGTAGCCGGAGCCAACCAGCAGCTCGGTGAAGTGGCCAGGGGTAACGCCAACCTCCAGCACCGCGCCGCGGCGACCCTCCATCGCGCGCAGCATGGCGGCAAAGCGGTGGCGGTGCAGCCGAAAGTAGGCCGCCTTGCCGTCGGCCTCGGCGCTGCGCTGCACCCGCTCGAAGATCCCTGCGGGCGCTGTCAGGTTCGTCATCTGCATCTCCACCACGCTCGTCGCCCAGTGCAACCAGGGCAAAACCGGGGCGTATAATAGCATGGGAGCGCAAAAGATGCGAAGAAGGGATGGCTATATGCAGATCGAACAAGCGCCTACGCCCGCGCCGCGGCCGCCCTGGCTCCAGCTGATCACCCGCTGGGCGATCGGCTCGCTGGCGATCTTTGCCGCCGTCTGGCTCGTGCCGGGGATCGAGTTCAGCGGGCCAGGCTGGCACATCGGCGTGGTGGCCCTGGTGTTCGGGCTGCTCAACGCGCTGCTGCGCCCGCTGATCTACCTGCTCACCTGCCCGCTGGTCATCCTCACACTAGGCCTCTTCGGCCTGGTGATCAACGCCATGCTGCTGGGGCTCACCTCGGCCCTCGCCGACCAGCTCAACATCAGCTTCCACATCGACGGCTTCTGGCCCGCGTTCTGGGGCGGCCTGGTGATCTCCATCGTCAGCACGGCGCTCAGCGTGCTCGC
>JAYUYB010000362.1:0-4296 GCA_043752655.1 Chloroflexota bacterium | reverse complement strand
CTCGACGGCGGCTGGTCGCTCGCGATCCACCTGCGTATGTCGGGCAAGCTTACCGTCCATGGCCCCGACGAGACTCCCCGCCACCACGTTCACCTTGTGCTTCCCCTGGACGACGGGCGGCGCATCTTCTTCGACGACGAGCGCAAGTTTGGGCGGGTGCGGCTGCTGGACTCAGACGGCCTCGCCGCCCTAGACGCGGCCCACGGCCCAGAGCCTCTGGCCGCGAGCTTCACCGCCGCCGAGCTGGCGCGCATTCTCGCCGGGCGGCGCACCAAGATCAAACCGCTGCTGCTCGACCAGCGCCTGATCGCCGGGATCGGCAATATCTACGCGAGCGAGGCGCTCTGGCTGGCGCGCATCCACCCGCTGCTGCCCGCCTCTGCTATCGACGCTGCCGGCGCCGAGGCCTTGCACGCCGCGCTTCAGGCTGTGCTTAATCAGGCCATTGCCCACGAGGGCAGCTCGCTGCGCAACTACCGCGACAGCTACGGCAGGCAAGGCCAGAACCAGGCGCACTTCCGCGCCTACGACCGTGCGGGCCAGCCGTGCCAGCGCTGCGGCACGCCCATCGAGCGGATCGTCGCAGCCCAGCGCAGCACGTTTTACTGCCCTGTCTGCCAAGTTCTGCCCGGCTAGTACACCGACCGAGCAGCCTTGATGGTGAAGCCCGGTAGCGGCGCGCTATATCGCGCCCGTACAACTAGTGTGGGCCTACCGTGAGCTGTTTGGCCGAGCAAGCTGCCCGATGAAAGAGATATCGATGCAAGAGCAGCTGCTGTTGGTCGAGGACGATCTGGTGCTTCAGCTCTCGCTCACCGCCATGCTGCGGCGCGAGGGCCTTATCGTCCTGGCGGCGCGCAGCGTGGCCGAGGCGCGCGTGCAGCTGATGCGCGAGCGTCCCACGGTGGTGCTGCTGGATGTGAACCTGCCAGACGGCAGCGGCTTCGAGATCCTTGAGTACCTGCGCTCCGATCCCGCCAGCCCGCTCGCCATCGTCTCCACCGCCAGCGATGCCTTGTCTACCGCTGTAGAGGCGCTGCGCCTGGGCGCCTTCGACTACCTCACCAAGCCGATCAACAACGAGCTGCTGCGGGCGGCGGTTGGGCGGGCGGTGGAGCACTATCGGCTGCGCCAGTCGGCCCGCGAGCTTGAGCGGCTGCGCGCCCACGAGGAGGCGATGCGCGCCACGGCGCGGGCCGCCGCCCATCACATCAGCCAGCATCTCACCGTGATTATGGGCGAGACCCAGCTGCTCCACGAGGAGCTCGCGGACCCCGACGCACGCGCCACCCTTGAGCGCATCCTGCGCGCCACCGAGCAGGCCGCCCAGACGCTGACCCACCTACGCTCGGCGCGCCACTTTGTAACCAGGGATTCCACGCTGCCCGACCCGATCCTCGACCTCGACGCGGCGCAGGGAGCTGAGCAGGCGTAGGCCAGCGCCTACCGCTTTGTAAGCGCCTCGTGCTCGGCGTACAGCTGATCGGCCAGGGCCAGCACCAGCGGAAACTCCTCGCCCCAGCCGTCGCGCTCCCCCCAGAAATCCCCCAGGCCACGGGCGCCCGCCCGCTCATAGCTGAGCGCCTGCCCAAGCAGCTCCAGCCGGTCCAAGGCTTTCACAAGCCGCGCCTCTGGCGAGCCGCCTCTGCTGTACTCCCCCCATAGCTCCAGGTAGCCCTCGGCCATGGGCAGCCCGCCCAGCAGCTCGAGCATCGCCTTGCGCTCGGCCTCGTGCTTCGCGGCCTTGCCAAAGAGGCGCGTCGCCGACGCGGGCAGGTCGCCCACCAGCGCCTCGGCCAGATCGTGCAGCAGCGCGATCGCCAGCAGCCTGCCTCGGTCCAGGCCCGGATGCAGATCTCCCACCAGCAGCGCCAGGGCCGCCACACCAAAGCTGTGCTCGGCGATACTCTCTACGTTCTGAAGCCCGCGCTGCAGCCAGCCTGTGCGCGGTAGCAGCTTCAGCGTCTGGAGCTGGCCCTGAAGCTCGGCGAGTTTCGCGAACGCCTGGTCGTCCATGTCGCCTCCTGACAGCCTAAAAATAGATACAGCCTGCGGCAGAGCAGGCTGTGATCCGATAGCCGATAGTAATGCCTGGAAGGGGATTATCCCATCAGGCCAGGGCGCGGTCAAGCGCTAGGTGCGCATGCTCAGGGCCACGCGCCCGCGCGCCAGATCCACGCTGAGCACGCGCACATCCACCAGATCGCCCACCTGCACCACCTCCAGCGGGCTCGTTACAAAGCGGTTCGCCAGCTCCGAGACATGCACCAGCCCGTCCTGCTTCACGCCGATGTCCACGAAGGCGCCGAAGTCTACCACGTTGCGCACGGTGCCCTTCAGCCACATGCCCGGCTGCAGATCCTCTAGCTTGAGGATGTCGGCGCGCAGCATGGGCGGCGACAGCTCGTCGCGCGGGTCGCGGCCCGGCCGCGCCAGGTATTCGATGATGTCGGCCAGCGTAGGCTCGCCCACGCCTGTCTGCCCCGCCAGCGCCTGCATGCTCGTCTCGCCGCGCCCGATGGCGGCCCGGATGCGCGCGGCCACCTCGGGCAGCCCGCCGTCGCCCACGCCAAAGAGCGCCAGCAGCTTGCGCGCCGCCGCGTAGCTCTCCGGGTGGATGGCGGTGCGGTCCAGGGCGTCGCTCGCGTCGGTGATGCGCAGGAAGCCCGCAGCCTGCTCGAACGCCTTCGGCCCCAGGCCCTTCACCTTCTTCAGCTCCTGGCGCGCGCGGAAGGGGCCAACCTCGTCGCGATACGCCACCACAGCCTTGGCCGTCTTGCTGGAGAGGCCCGCCACGTAGATGAGCAGGGCGGCCGAGGCGGTGTTCAGATCGACGCCCACGTAGTTGACCGTGCTCTCCACCACCTCCTCCAGCCGCGCGGCGAGGCCCTTCTGATCCACGTCGTGCTGATACATGCCGATTCCGAGGGCCTTCGGGTCGATCTTCACCAGCTCGGCGAGCGGATCTTGCAGGCGCCGCGCGATCGAGATGTTGCCGCGCTCGGTGGCGTCCAGCGTTGGGAACTCGTCGCGGGCCGCCTCGGAGGCCGAGTAGACCGACGCGCCCGCCTCGCTGACGATCACGTACTGCAGCGGGAACTTCGCCGTCTTGATCACCTCCGCAACCAGGGCCTCGGTCTCGCGGCTGCCGGTGCCGTTGCCGATAGCGATCACCTGGACGGCCCACTGCTGGCAGAGGCGCAGCAGGCTCTCGCGGGCTTTGTCTGGCTGGTGCAGGTAGATCAGGGCGCCCTGAAGATATTTGCCGGTGGCGTCTACCACGGCGAGCTTGCAGCCGGTGCGAAAGCCTGGGTCGACCCCGAGCACGACTCTGTCGCGCAGGGGCGGCTGGAGCAGCAGGCGGCGCAGGTTGGCGGCGAAGACCACAAGCGCGTGCTGCTCGGCCTTCGCGCTCAGCTCGCTCCGCAGCTCGCGCTCCACGGCGGGGGCCAGCAGCCGCTTGTAGCCATCGGCCACGGCGGCGCGCAGCTCGCCGTCCATCCAGCTGTCGCCGGGGGCGTAGCGGCGCTGGAGCGAGCCGATGAAGGCCTCGTGGGTGGCGTCCAGCTCCACGCCAAGCACGCCCTCGCGCTCGCCCCGGTTGATGGCGAGGATGCGATGGGGCGGCAGGGCGGCCAGGGGCTGGCTGAAGTCGTAGTACTGCTGGAAGGTGCCCTTCTCGTCTTTGGCGCCCGCCTTCTTGGCGATGCGCAGGCTGGCGCTGCGGCGGGTGGCCTCGCGCACGCTCTGGCGCACCTTCGCCGTCTCGGCCACCTGCTCGGCGATGATGTCGCGGGCGCCAGCTAGGGCGGCGGCGGTGTCGACCACTTGCTCGCTGAGGAAGGGCGCGGCGGCCTTTGCGGGCGTGATGTCGCTCTGGCGGGCGAGCAGCAGCTGGGCGAGCGGTTCCAGCCCAAGCTCGCGGGCGGCCTGGGCGCGCGTACGGCGCTTCGGTCGGAAAGGCAAATACAGATCCTCGATGGCCTGGAGCGTGTCGGCGGCGGCAAGGGCGGTGGCCAGCTCTGGGGTAAGCTGCCGGGCCTGGGTGAGGGTGGCGAGCACCTCGGCGCGGCGGGCCTCGAGGCCGCGCAGGTAGGCCATGCGCTCGGCCAGGCGGCGCAGCTGATCCTCGTCGAGGCCGCCGGTGGCCTCTTTGCGGTAGCGCGTAATGAACGGCACCGTGTTGCCGTCGTCGAGCAGGGCGGCCGTCGCCTGCACCTGGCGCAGCTCGAAGCCAAGCTCGCGGGCGAGGCGGGGGAAAATCTGGTCGATCATGGGCTAATTATAGCCGAGGCG
>JAYUYB010000361.1:0-4297 GCA_043752655.1 Chloroflexota bacterium | reverse complement strand
TGCTCGACCTCGCCGATCCAGTTCTCGAAGACCCGGTAGGGGTCGCCGCGCAGAATAGCCTCGTCCAGTGGCGGCAGGCTGAGCGGGTCGGGGGCGCTCAGGGCGGCCTTGCGGATCTCCTGGGCGATGTCGCCGAGCAGGCCGGCGGCGCTGCTGGCGTTGCCACGCCCCTCCAGATCCAGGTAGACCGACAGCACCCGCGAGCCGAGGCGGCGCGGGAGCTGCTTGAGGGCCGAGCTTTTGCCGGTGCGCGGCTGGCCCAGCAGCAGCGGCGTTACGCGGTAGGCCGAGGTGCCCAGCAGCTCCTCCAGCGTGCGGAAGAGATCGGTGCGACCCTGGAAGCCGGGCGCCCCCGGCTCGAGCACATTGCCGCCGGCGTAGCGCAGCGGCAGCTCGCCCATGTCGCGCCGCTCCTGGGCGGCGGCGGCGGCGGCCCTGGCGAGCAGCTGCTCCCATTGCTGGATCGGCGCGGCGTAGCTGGCGAGCACGCGCCCGGCCTGGCCGAGCAAGGTGCGCTGGCTTTGGAGCCGCGTGATCTGTGAGCGCAGGCTTTCCTCGCGGGCCTCGCGGGTGGCCGCGCCCAGCGCCCCGCTGACATCGGCGCTCACCCCGCGCAGCTGCTCCAGCAGCTCGCGCTCTGGCTGTGGCAGCGCGGCAAGCGGCATCCAGGCGGTGGCCTCGCCGAAGCGCTCGATCCGCTCCAGCGTGGTGCAGCGCTCCAGCTCGGCGTGGGCGATGCGGCGGAGCGCCTGGGGGACGGCCCAGCCCTGGCGCAGCGAGGCGCCCACATCGGCCAGGGCCGCGCGGCAGCGCTCCGGGTCGTGGCGGGCGATGGCGGCGAGATGCTCGGGCAGGCCGTAAAGCGGGAGCTGGATCACCTCGTCGTAGTGCAGCGGCTGGCGGCGCCAGAGGGCCGCAGCCTGCTCCGGTGCCCGCTCGGCGCGCCCGCTCAGCCAGAGACTGCGTGGCAGCTCCCAGAGATACATCGGCAGCCGCAGAAAGGCCACGCCAAAGGCCACGCCAAAGGCCACGCCCACGGCCACGCCCCCGGCCACGCCCACGGCCACGCCCCCGGCCACGCCCCCGGCCACGCCCCCGGCCACGCCCACGGCCACGCCCACGGCCACGCCCAAGGCCACGCCCACGGCCACGCCCCCGGCCACGCCCAAGGCCACGCCCAAGGCCACGCCCCCGGCCACGCCAAAGGCCACGCCCCCGGCCACGCCCAAGGCCACGCCCCCGGCCACGCCCACGGCCACGCCCAAGGCCACGCCCAAGGCCACGCCCAAGGCCACGCCCAAGGCCAAAATGAATAATTCGCGAGGTAGCCCGAGCCAGCTCAGCAGCCCCAGGGGATCAAGCTGGCTTAGTGGCGGGTAGAAGCGGGCAAGCACTGGTCCGCCCACCGTGATTGCTCCAAGCAGAACGAGGAGGAAAATAAGCCAGCGCGCTGCGCGCTCTGGAAAGCGCCAGAACAGCCAGTCGCTCACCGCTGTTCCGATCATCCAGCCCAGGGCGACCAGCAGTGCTGGCACCCACGCAAAGCCAGGCAGGAACAATGCGGAGATCCCGCCGAGCAGCACGGTGCCGATCAAGGGAGCACCAAGCAAGAGTAAACGCCTGGCCCGGCAGAGCGCCTGGAAGCGCGGATCGTCGCCCACAGCGGCGCGCACCTTCCAGACCTCCAGGTCTTCGTCCAGATTCTCGTGGATGGACTGGGCGTAGCGGCGCAGGGCCAGCCCACGGAAGAAGACCCAGTAGAGGAGCTTCAGGGGCGAGCGGATCGCCGGAGGCGCCGCCGGGTCAGTCAATGGTGTGCTCATGAGCCGCCTCCGCTAATGGCTCGCAAGAGATCGCGAAAGGTCTGGAGGTCGATTACGCCGCTGGCGAGGGCAAGCAGCGCCCCCACAAGCACCACAATGCCGAGCAGGATCACGACACCAAGCACCCGAGTGCCCGCCTGATCGGCGCCTTCGCCAAGCTTGCTGCCTGCGGAGCCCAGGCCGTCAATCCAGCCCCACCAGCTGCGGCGAGCCCGCCGGGTGCTGCTGAGGGCCTGCACCGTGTCGAACGCCGCCTGCACGTCGCGCCGCAGCGTCCGGTCGGCGGCCTCGCGCAGGCTGCCGTCTGCCTCGTGGATGGGGCCGGGGCACTGCGCCTTCCAGCGGTAGAGCCGGTCGCCCGCCACCTGGAGCCGGTACGGGTGGTCGTCGCCGGCGTAGAGCCCAATGCGAACCTCGGCGTCGCTGAAGGGCCGGTCGTGCGGCTGGCGCAGGAGCGCCTCCGCGTCGGCTGCGCGGAGCGGGCCAAGGGTGTAGGTGCCGCTCAGGCCGTTGAGGAAGTAGAGCGACAGCTGCTCGATCTCCGGGAGCGGCTGGCGCGTCGCCATCACCAGGGCGAGCTGGCGCTGGGTGTACAGGCTGCGCAGCCAGCCGCAGAAGATCGGGTCGAACTGCGCCGGGCGCTCGACCAGCTCCTTGAACTCATCGAGCAAGAGCACCACCTGTAGCCCGGCGCTGGCGGCCCAGCCGATCACCCGCTCGGTTGTCTCCGACGTGGGCGCTTCGCCGCGACTCAGCGCCGCATCAAGCCGGCGCAGGGCGTACTCATCGGCGGCGCCGGCGGGCATCGACGGGAGCAGCCCGGCGAGCAGCGCCGCGTAGAACGCGCTCGGGTCGCGCAGGCGGTCCATGCTCAGGTAGATCGGCCGGTAGCGCCCGTAATCCGCCAGCCGATCGGGGAGCTGCGCCTCCAGAAAGCGCAGCAGGCTGCTCTTGCCGATGCGGGCCTCGCCGACAATCGAGATGCTCTGCATGCTCTGGACGCTGCTCAGGATCGCGTCGATCTCGTAGGCGCGACCGAAAAACCGCTCTGGCGGCGCGACCGTTCCAGGTGTGAAGGGGCTGCCGCGCAGCGGGCGCGGTGGCGGCGGTGGAGGTGCCGGCAAGGACACAGGCATCAATGTTATCGACTGCGCTTCGCCCTCGGAATCCCACAGCTGGCCGTCGCGCAGGCGCAGCCAGAGCGCTGGCACCCACCACTCATCTCCGTCGCGGAGCGTGGCACGCGCCAGGGCCACGGCGCGGTCGATCTGCCCGTCGCGGGCCAGCTCCTCGAACAGCACCGGCAGGAAGCGGCGCGCGGCGTTTGTGGAGAGCCGCTCTTGCATCGCCAGCACAGCGCCGACGCCGGCCTGGGCGAGGCGTGGCCCAAGGGCGGCCAGGGTGCCCGCGCTGTGGCTCTGCCCACCGCTCTGGCAGGCGATCAGCACCGCGAGCAGCGGCGGGTGGTCGCTCTGGGCGATCACCGCGCACAGCTCCTCTGCGGGCACGCGCTCGGTGTTGCCCTGCTCATTCTCAAGCCAGAGCGTCGTTGTTGTGCCGTCGTGGGTGCCGTGGCAGATCAGGCAGAGGAGCGTTGGGCGCTCGCGGCGCAGCGTGGAGCGCAGCGCGGCCAGGGTTGCACGGCGCTCGGCGGCCTGCGCGTGGTCGCCGATGATCGTAGGCTGGATGTCGCCCAAAGCGTGGCGCGTGCGGCTCACCTCGCCCTCCACGTCGATCTCGCTGAGGCCGTACTGGTGTAGGTCGCGGGGGTTAGCGACGACGACCAGGGCGTGCAGCTCGGGGCGGGGGCCGCTGGAGATCGGGCGCGTATCGGCGCTATCGAGGTAACGCACCAGGCGCAGCTGGGCGTCACAGGCGAGGGGCGCATCGGTGAGCGGGTCGCGCAGCGTCTCCCAGCGCAGGCTCTGGAGCGTGGCGTCGCCCAGGCGCAGGCGCAGGCGCAGCGGGAGGTTCGCACCGTCGGCGACGCCTCGTGCGGTGCGCCATGCGTCGCGGAGAGCGCCAGGGTCGGGGAACAGCTGCGCGGTGAGCGCCTGGCCGTAGTCTTCTGCGTCGAGCACCAGGAGCGGCGCAGGGTCAATGCTGGCCGACGCATCCCTGGCGATGAGCGCATCGACCTGGCTGCCCGGTTGAGAGAGGCGGGCGTCAACGAGGTAAGAGTCGACGCCTGCGCGAATGAAAAGTTCGAGATCGACGATAGGCATCAGCTATTCCGGTAGATGCGGGTGCTGCGCCAATCATAGAACAGTTTGCGCTTAGTTGTAAAGCGAGGCTGATCGGCTGGTCGCTCAGGTTCTATTGGGGCCGCCTGGGGCCGCCAGCATTGACATCGGGGCGCTCAGGCTGTTAGAGTGGCCCGCTGGCTGGAGGAGCGCCGAGCGGAGCGCTACGGCTAATGCGAGCACTCATCGACACGAACATCATCCTTGATGTGCTCCTAAACCGCACTCCCT
>JAYUYB010000360.1:0-1587 GCA_043752655.1 Chloroflexota bacterium | reverse complement strand
TAGTAACACGCGCCGCGCGGCTACGTCAAGGAATATTACAGTTACGCGGCCCCCACAGATTGACAAACCACCCTCTGGCGTGTATGCTCTCGTTCGCTCTCTACCACTGGAAAGACAAGATCGTGAGCGCAGAGCAGCTGAGGGGCTACGAGCGACAGCGCAGCGCACTACGGCGCGCGGCACTGGCTCGTGGCGCCCTTGCACAGGCACGCGGTGTGCCGCTGCCCGCGCGCCCGCTCAAGGCTGCGCCTGCTCGCTCACGCTGGCAGCCTGATCTGCTGCGCGCGCGCGCGTGGCTCGCCTCGCTGCGGGTCTGGCGCCATGGTTTGCTGGCGCTCCTCGTGCTTGGTGTGCTGCTCGGCGAGCTTGGCAGCGGGTGGTCGCAGCAGGCGCTGGGTGGCGGCTGGGAGGACGCCCTAGCGGCGCAGGGTTCCAGCGCCTATGCTGAGAGCGGCGTGGCCTTTGCACGCGCCCCAGGGTCGCTTGGGCCGATCCGCCTGCTCGCCTCTGGCGAGCTGCTCGCTCCTGCGCTCTCCCGCCCCGTCGAGGTTGCCAGCGCCTTCCAGGCGCTCCACACGCTGGCGCTCGGCGAGACGCTTGGGTCGCTCGCGGAGCGCTACGGGGTCTCGGTGGAGACGCTGATCTGGGCGAATGGGCTCGAGGGTGGCGACGCCCTGATACCTGGGCAGCTGCTACGCGTGCCGCATCTCTCTGGGCTCACGCATACAGTGAGCGCGGGCGAGACGCTTGCGGCCCTCGCGGAGCGCTACCAGGCCTCTGTGGCGAGCATCGCGAGCTTTCCGACCAACCGTGTGCCAGTCACGCTTCAGCTAAACCCCGGCAGCGAGCTCTTCATCCCAGGCGCCCAGCGCGCGCTGCCAGAGGATCTGCTGCGCGCTGCGGGCGGCCTGGCAGGGCTCGCCGCGCGCGCGCCGGAGCCTGCCGGAGTTGTGCTGGCGGAGCAGACTAATCTCCGCGCCGGGCCGAGCACCGAGCATGGGCGGCTGGGGCAGCTCCAGACTGGCCGCCAGGTGGCGCTGCGCGCGAAGCACGACGACTGGCTGCTGGTCGAGCTGGGGCCGCTGCGCGGCTGGGTCCGGGCCGACATGCTCGCGGTGGAGGCCGGGCAGGTAGTGGCGCTGCCAGTGAGCAACGACTTTCCCGCACCGCCGCCGCGCTGGGTTTGGCCCACGCGCGGCACGATCACCTCTGGCTTCGGCGCCCGCTGGGGCAGTTTTCACAACGGGCTCGACATCGCCAACCGCGCCTGGACGCCGATCGTCGCGGCGCGCTCGGGCGTGGTCACAGAAGCTGGCTGGTGCAGCGGCTATGGCTACTGCGTGAAGCTTCGGCACGCTGGTGGCATGGAGACGATCTACGGCCACCTGATTGACCAGCCAGTAGTTGCGCGCGGCGATGAGGTGAGCGCCGGCGACCTGATCGGGCACATGGGCAGCACCTACGACCGGGCGGGCGGCGGCTACTCCACCGGCGTGCATCTGCACCTGACGGTCCTGCTCAACGGTAAGGTGGTGAACCCGCTGCGTTTTCTGCCGTAGCGAGGGGACGGTAGACGGTAGACGGTAG
>JAYUYB010000359.1:0-4301 GCA_043752655.1 Chloroflexota bacterium | reverse complement strand
CCACGGCAACGGCCCAGGCCAACGCCACCGGCACAGCGATCGCTGGCACGCAGACGGCCCTGGCCCGCACGCCGAGCGCGTCGCCTCTTACACCGACGACGCCCACCGTGCCGCCCGCTGGCCCGCTCGCCGGCCAGACGATCACCTTTGATCGGCTGCGCGGCCTCGCCGTGAATGTGCGCGTGCCGATCCGCGGCGATGAGTACGCCGGCCAGGATGCCTTCTTCTGCTTCTACCGGCCTGAGGGCGGCTCCGGCTTCGCCGTCAGGAATGTGCCGCGCCAGCAGCCCACCAACGGCGTGACGATCAGCGACGTGACGCTGGCCGAGGGCAGCACCGGCGGCACAACCAACTTCGTCTTCACCGTCGTCTGGGTTGACGTGCCACCCTTCAACCCGACGGGCGGCGGCAGAGGTGGCGTGCTGGCCATACCCGCCCAGCAGCAGGATCGTGTGCTGACGCTGGAGTTTCGCACCGCCGACGGCGGCCCGCTCCCGCCCAACGGCGCTCCGGCCACCAGCCCCTCAGACTATCTGCCGCTCAGCGGCACCGTGGTGATCCGCATTGCCGCCAACGCCATCCAAGGGCAGGCGAGCATCGCCGTGCCCGTAAACGCCGACTTCGACTTCGAGCCAGACGAGGTCTTCTCGGTGGGTCTGGGCAACCCCACGCTCCCGGTGGCCATCCTCGACGGCACGGGCGTCGGCACGATCCTCAACGACGACCAGCCGCCCACGCCCACCTTCACGGCCTCGCCGGAGCCGCCGACAGCTACGCCCACGTTTACGGCTGTGCCTAACCCTGACCCTGCGCCGCCGCCCGCCGGCGACGCCTTCGACTGCCAGCCCCAGGTGCCCTCCGGCACTAGCCTGCGCCTGCTTCGGGGCGTGATCTACCCGCCGCCGGTGATTGCCGCCAACAGCGCGCCGCTCCACAGCCTCACCACCGACGCGGGCGAAGGTCGGCTGGTGCCCGACGCCATCGCCGTGGTGAACTTTCAGCGCAACGTGGCCGAGATCAACGTAAACGTCTGGTACCCCGGCGGCGAGGCGGCCGCCTACGTGATGTTCGCCTTCGACGAGCGCGGCCAGGTGATCGCCACGGCCCGCCGCGACGCGATCGGCGTGCCCGCCGCCTACCAGCTCAACATCCGCTCGCTGGAGCGCCCGGTGCGCCAGGTGGTGATCGAGGCGCGCCGCGAGTTTGGCGGCGACTTCAGCGGCGACTACCGCTTTAACCCGGTGGTGCCACCCCTGCTCACCAGGGTGGAGCTGCGCTACACCAATCCTTGAGCGCTTGCAGCTTGCAGATTGCAGCCTGAGTATAGTATTTTCGGGAAAAGTCCCCTACACCTGGCCCCAGGCGTCGAACTCCTGGCGCTCCACCACCCCGCCGGACGGCGCCTGGTGCGGCCCCGCGCCTGTTTCCGTTGGCCCCGTAGCTGTATGCTCTCCGCGCCGAGCGACAGCGTCGAGCGGGACGGCGCCATCGTCGCAGCCGCTTGGCTGGCTGCGCCCGGCGCGACCCCAGCGACCGCCTACTTCGGGCTGGCAAGCGAGCTCGAGGGCGGCTATGCCCGCTACCCAGTCGCCTGGGCGAGCCTCGGCCTAGCTGGCGCCGCCACCCCGACCCGTATGGATGACACGCCGGCGCCCTACGGCGGCGCCCAGGCTCTCAGCACCCGCGTCGAGCCCGCGCAGCCCGGCGCGTATCACGGGAGCACCGCCGTCGACCGCAACACGCCGCTGCTTTCCGACGGCACGCCCGCCCTCGCGCCAGCGTGGCGGTATCTCTGCTTCCCGCAGGCGACCGCCGCGATCACCACCATTGGGCTGCCGCTCATCGCGCGCTAGCGCTCCGGGGAGTGGTTCAGCGCGTGGCCGCCACGGTCACTCAGCTGTGCGTTGAACCAGGCGCTGTTGCCCGGCCTTCACCTTCACACTCGAGCTGCCGCCCGCCGAGGCTACGATGACGTTGCGCATCACCGGCAGCCCGGACGCAAAGGCGGGGGGAGCAACGCCATCCTCGCCAGGCCGCACGCAGCCACGTCAAAGGGTTGCATCCCGCGTCTGTACATACCCACCCTCGCCCGCGCAGCTTCGGCACAGCACCCGCCCCGCTTGGCGCACCTCGCGCTCGTTGATGATCTCCTCGCCACACGCGCCGCACTGCGCGCGCACCCCGTTGCGGCTGATCAGCGCCTTCAGGTCAACCGTCAGAGTCACCGGCCACGCCTCCAGCAGTTCATTGGCCGGCATCAACTGGTAGGCGTCGAGGTAGGCGTGCCAGCGGCTCTTCGCAGCGGGGACGTACTGCCGCGCCAGCTCACGCGCCCGCAGGCGCGGCCTGATCCTGATCGCCTGATCGGTCTTGGTATCCACGAAGGTCGCTGCGACTTTCCCGAGGTCAACTAGGCGCAGGGTGCGTCGGCCCAGCCAGCACCCTGTCGCCACACTCACGCCGTCGGCGAAGCAGCCATCCGTCTCCACGAAGGCGAACAGCCGCTTGTGCGTCTGCGGCAGCTCCAGGCCAAGCAGGGCGCCGGCGTACATGCCGATGCGGGCGCCAAGCACCTGGCGCGGGCAGAGGTGTTTGTGCAGCTCCGCCGATTGCGCCAGCAGCCCGGCGAGCATTGGTGGTGGCTCAGTAATGCTCATCTGTTTTGCTCCAGAGCAGGAGACAAGGAGACAAGGAGACAAGGAGACAAGGAGACAAGGAGACAAGGAGACAAGGAGACAAGGAGACAAGGAGAACGCCCGTGCTCGCCGTCAGGCGCTCCTTGTCTCCCGGTCTCCTTGTCTCCTGCCCGCGCGCAGCAAGGGCGGTCTCCGGTCACGCAACCGTCTCGAAGTTAAACGGCTTGTACGTCAGCTTCGCGTCCAGATCCTCCAGGCGCCCCAGCTTGCGCAGGCCGGCGGCGCTACCCTTATAGTACCGGATGATCATGTCGGGGTCTACATACGGCGTGGCCAGGCTGTTCTGCGTGCCCTTGGGATGGGCAAAGAGCATAAACAGCACGCCTAGCTAGCTTCACGCTCGTGCTCACCACCGTGTAAGCCGTAGTTTCGCCGTAGTCGTTGAAGATCTGCACGATATCGCCCGGCGTCAGCCCCTCCTTCGTCGCGTCCTCGGCGTGGAAGCCGACTCGTCGGGCGTTCGCTTTCCATCGCGCTCCCTCGCGTGAGCAAAGCGACTGCGCATCGCCTACGCTGGCGATGGCTGTGAGCGGCCTAGGCTATCAACGAGGAAATACTATCGTGCCCTCTATCATATGGTGCGGCGCGGGGCGGCGTCAACGTTGTGATTTTCCTCGCAGGATCAGCACGTTATTCGCCGAGATCCGTAAGCGCAATCGGCCGTGTGTGCGGGCCGCTGCTGGCGGGCAGCATCAGCGAGATGCTGCCCGCCGTGAGCACGAAGGCCACCGACACCCACAGGCAAGCTACCAGCCCACCGTTCACGCTTTGCTGCGCGCCGAGCTGGTAGAGCAGGCCCGAGAGCACGGTGCCCGCCAGGCGCCCCATGGCGTTGGCCATATAGTAGAAGCCCACGTTCATCGCCACTTTGTCGCTGTCGGTGTAGGCCAGGATCAGGTAGCTGTGGACCGCCGAGTTCAGCGCGAAGACGGCGCCGAAGGCCAGCAAGCCGCCGACCACCGCCAGGGCCGGGGCCACCCCGTTCATCAGCGCCAGGGCGATACCGGCTGGGAACGCCGCGAGCGCGAAGGCCAGGATCGTCGCGGTGCGGCCATCCGGCTCATTCGCGCCCGCCACGCGGCTGCGGATCAGGCCCGGCGTGGACGCCTGAACGATGCCGTAGCCAATCGTCCAGGCCGCCATAAAGCCGCCTGCCTGCCAGAAGTTCCAGCCCAGCACGCTCACAAAGAAGACCGGCAGGCCCACCACGAACCAGACATCGCGCGAGCCAAACAGGAAGATGCGCGCTGCCGCCAGGATATTTACCGCCCGGTTGTGCGAGAACATCTGGGTGAACTTCGCCTGCTTGTTGGCGACGCCCAGGTCGCCCCGGATGAGCGCCACGGCGAGCACGAGCGCGGTGAGCACCAGGCCCCCCAGGATGATCAGGGCGGGCTGGAAGCCGACCAGGCTGAGCAGCAGGGCGCCCACGAAGAAACCCACGCCTTTGATCGCGTTCTTCGAGCCGGTGAGGATGCTCACCCAGCGGTAGAGCTGCCCCTGCCCCTCGCCCGCTACCAGCTTGACGGCGCTCTTCGACGACATCTTGGTCAGGTCTTTGGCGATGCCAGAAAGCGCCTGAGCCAGCATGACATAGGGCACCAC
>JAYUYB010000358.1:0-1589 GCA_043752655.1 Chloroflexota bacterium | reverse complement strand
ACGCAGATCACCATCCAGCTGCCGCCCACGCCCAAGCACATCGACCTCGCTGCCGCACAGGAGTTGCTGACCGCCCTGCCACTCGATACCCTGCCGCCACCCGCGCCGCTACCGGAGCTTCAGCGCATGCCGCTGGCCCGCAACCCACTCTTCGTGGGCCGCGAGGCCGACCTGCGCACGCTCGCGCTGACCCTGAAGGGTGAGCAGGGCACGCTGGCCATCGGCCCTGCCGCCGCGACCACCGGCCTGGGCGGAATCGGCAAGACCAACCTGGCCAGTGAGTTTGTCCACCGCTACGGTGTGTTCTTCGCGGGCGGCGTCTTCTGGCTCTCCTTCGCTGACCCCAGCGGCGTGCCCGTCGAGGTCGCCGGCTGCGGGGCCACGCTGGAGCTGCCGGGCTTCGCGGATCTCACACTCGACGATCAGGTCGCCCGTGTAAGAGCTGCTTGGGCCTCGCCCCTGCCGCGCCTGCTGGTCTTCGATAACTGTGAGGACGAGGTGCTCTTACAAAAGTGGCGGCCCACCAGCGGCGGCTGCCGGGTGCTGGTTACGAGCAGGCGCGGGCAGTGGAGCGCGAGCCTGGG
Source organism: Chloroflexota bacterium (assembly GCA_043752655.1). GTDB lineage: Bacteria > Chloroflexota > Chloroflexia > Chloroflexales > Chloroflexaceae > OHK40. Next base: position 1,005 of record JAYUYB010000358.1, on the reverse strand, counting down.
CGTGGCAATGCTGCCCCTCGGCGTGCTCAGCCGAGCGGAGAGCGTCGCCCTCCTGCGCAAGCACCGGCCCGACCTGGCCGAGGACGATGTGACCCTCGACGCCATTGCCGCCGAGTTGGGCGATCTGCCGCTGGCCCTGCATCTCGCCGGGAGCTACCTGGAGACGTACAAGGATAGCGCAGCCTTCGGCGACTCGGCAAACTTTCTGGCCGAGCTGCGCGACGCCAAGCTGCTCGACCATGAGGCGATGGTGGGCGTGGATGTAACGCCCTCCCCGACCAACCATGAGCTGCATGTGGCCAAGACCTTCGCGCTGAGCTACGGGCGGCTCGACGCCAGCGACCCCGCCGATGCGCAGGCTGTGGCGCTGCTGGCCCGCGCCGCCCACCTTGCGCCCGGCGAGCCCATCCCGCGTGGTCTGCTGCTGGCCACGTTGGAGATCAACGAAGATGACAAGGCCGTATTACGCAATGCTGAGCGCGGACTGCTGCGCCTTATGGCCCTTGGCCTCCTGGAGCGTGCCGAGGATGTGGCGCTGCGGATGCACCGCCTCATCGGCAGCTATGTGCGCCAGGTGAGCGGTGACAACGAGGCGCAGGCGGCGGTGGAGCGGGTGGTGATGGCGCAGGCGGGGGAGCTGACCGACGCGCCGAGCCTCGCGCCGATTACGGCCTTTCTGCCCATCCTGCGCGGCGTCACCGACTTGGCGCTGCTGCGGGAGGACGCAGCAGCGGCGACGCTCTGTATCTGGCTTGGACGACACTTGGATAGGCTGGGCACTATGCGCCTGCGCAGCCCTATGTTAAGCGCGCCTTGGTCATTCGCGAACGCGTGCTGGGAGCGGAACATCCCCAGACCGCCAGTAGCCTTAACAACCTCGCCTTGCTCTATACAGCTCAGGGCAACTACGACGGCGCGAGCCCGCTCCTTGAGCGCGCCCTGGCCGTGAGCGAACGCGTGCTGGGAGCGGAACATCCCCAGACCGCCAGTAGCCTTAACAACCTC
>JAYUYB010000357.1:0-4309 GCA_043752655.1 Chloroflexota bacterium | reverse complement strand
GTACAGAACCAGGGCGCCAAAAAAGACGTTGCGCTGGCAGATCCGCGTCAGCGCCGCGCTCACCGCCCCAGCAGTTGCAGGATCTAGCTTCATAGTAGATGCTCATTCGTGAGGCGCACACCACCGCGATGCAATGCCCTATCGGCTATCGGCTATCGACTATCATCTATCGGCTATCAGCTATCGGCTATCGGCTACTCCAGCCCGTGCTCCGCCAGCCACGCCTGGAGCTCCTCGTCGTCCGCCAGCAGCCCCAGCAGCGCAGCATACTCACCGCGCCGCCGCAGCTGCCGCAGCAGGTCCGCCGCGCACAGCTGCACCCACTCCGGGCCAGCCGTCCGCGCCAGCCAGCGCAGCGCCTGGTAGGCCTGCCCCGCGTCGGCCGCCCGCGCTGTGAGCCCCACCGTCACCGCGTAGCGCATCGATGGCTCGCCCGGAAAGCTCAGCGTGTCGCCTTGCCCCGCCAGCACCGCCGCGAGGTCCGGCAGCTCGCTGTAGAGCGCCTGGTATGCTCGAAACTCCGCCGCCGCCGCCGCGCCCACCGCCGCGCCTACGTCCAGCCCGATCCGGTGCAGCACGTCGGCCATCGCCCACGAGCGCGGCGAGGGCCACGCCGGCTGCGCCGCATCAAAGCGATGCAGCATGTTCGGTCGAAACGAGAGAAACGCCACCAGCGCCTCGCTCAGCCCGCTCGCCAGCGCAAACTGCTTGAAGCTCGCGAGGTCGGCGGTGACCTCGACGTGCAGAAAGCGGTTCGCCAGCGGCGCCGGCATCTCGAACACCGCCGCCGAGTCCTCGTCGCGGTTGCCGGCCGCCCAGATGAACCAGCCCTCCGGCACGATGTAGCTGCCCACGCGCCGGTCGAGGATCAGCTGCTGGGCCATGCCCTGCATCGTGGGCGGCGCCATGTTGATCTCGTCGAGAAACAGCACGCCGCGCCCCGCGTCGGGCAGAAACTCTGGGGGATACCAGCGCGCCCGCCCGTCGCGGGCCACTGGCAGGCCGCGCAGGTCCGTGGGGGCAAGCTGCGAGAGCCGCAGGTCGATGCACTCCAGCCCATGCGCGGCGGCGGTCTGCGCCACAATGCTCGACTTGCCGATCCCTGGCGGGCCCCAGATCATCAGGCTCTGCTGCACCTCGTGGCGCACCAGAGTCTCCAGAAACACGCTCAGCTCAGCAGGATTCATAGCGGTCCTTCGCAGCTCAGGCTTGGGAGTGGTTATTGTAGCACGTACTACTCAAGCGCCGACCCGTAGCATGGAGCTGTGCTATACTTCCCAAAAGCTATCGCACGCCAGAGAAGGGATTGCCATGCCGTCCATGATTGTCCCAACGATCATCGAGCGCACCGCACGCGGCGAGCGTGCCTGGGATATTTTCTCGCGCATGCTCCAGGAGCGTGTGATCATGATCAGCACGCCGATCGACGACGAGCTCGCCTCGCTGGTAGTGGCGCAGCTGCTCGTGCTCCAGCACCAGGACCCGGAGCGCGACATCTGGCTCTATATCAACAGCCCCGGCGGCAGCGTGCGCGCCGGCCTCGCCATCTACGACACGATGCAGCTTGTCGGCCCCAATGTCTGCACCGTCTGCCTGGGCCGCGCCGCCAGCATGGCCACCGTGCTGCTCTGCGCCGGCGCCAAGGGCAAACGCTTCGCGCTCCCCAACGCTACCATTCACTCGCACCCGGCCCTCGGCGGTGGCGAAGGCTCCGCCCCCGATATCGAGATCGCTGTCAACGAGATGCTGCGCCTCCAGCGGCGTCTGCGCGAGATTATGGCTTTCCACTCCGGCCAGACGGTGGAGCGCGTGGAGCAGGATTTCAACCGCGACGCCTTCATGACGCCTCAGCAGGCCATTGAGTACGGCCTGATCGATGCGGTGCTGGAGCCAAATCGCCCCACGTGAGTGATGGCAGGTGGCAGTCGCTCATCGAGCTGACATGATCGCTGCCACCTGCTAGCTGAGCACCTCCCCAAGCCACGCCGCCGTCAGCTCAATCGTCTGCGGCTCGATCGGCAGCGACACGTGGCTCGCCCCGCGCACCACATGGAAGCGCGCCCACCCAGCCGTAGCCGCCTGTACCGCCTCCCCCGAGCCTGTCGGCAGCACCGCGTCGCGCCCCGCGTAGATCAGCAGCAGCGGCGGGCGACCGGCCAGCGCCCCCACTCGCCTCAGACTCCCCAGCAGATCCAGCGCGTCGAACAGATCCCATGTGCCGATCCGCGCCCTGATGCCGCTTGTCTGCCAGGCCCGCGCCACATGGTAGGGCGAGCCATCGTGAAAGAGGTGCAGCAGCGTCGGGCGCGCGATCCGCAGCCCCTCGCGCAGCTGTGCGCGCTGGTACTGCTCCGCCGTAAGCCGCAGCACTGGCGGCGCCGCCCAGAGCACCAGTGCGTCGCACGGTGCGCCCTCCGCCACCGCCCGCGCCGTCACCGCGCCGCCCAGGCTCATGCCCAGCAGCGCCACCCGCTCGTAGCGCGCCCGCAGCCAGCGCGCCGGCCCACCCACGCTCTCCACGATCTCCGGAAAGGCCTGTGGCCGCTCGCTCTCGCCGTGCCCGTCGAGATCCACCAGCAGCACCGCCAGCCCCCGCGCCGTCAGGGCCTCCACCAGCCGCCACGCGTAGAAGCTCTTGTCGCACCCCGAGCCGTGCGCCACGCACACCGCCGCCCGCGCCCCGCCCGTCGGCACGATGTGCAGCGCCGGGACCGGCCCGTGCGCGCCAGGGATGTCGATGCGCGTGATCTCCTGCTGTGCGTAGCGCGCCGGCCGCAGCCCAAGCTTTGGGTTCAGTCCATAGCGCCGCAGTGTGGCAAGGCCAACCTGAACCAACAGCGCCAGCGGCAGCCCTACGAGCATGGCCACCGGCCCTGGCCGCGCCCGCAGCGCCAGCCCGACGCTCAGCACCGGGCCAAGTGCCCCGCCGCCCCAGCTGAGGCCCACCAGCCTCGCCCCCCACGCCAGCCCCTCCAAAAGCCCCAGCCAGACCCCGCCCGCCGCCAGCAGTCGTCGCATCGCCGTCGCTTCTATAATCGAGAGATACCGCGCCTCGCACAGTGTAGCCGAAGCGGAGGTCAGCCTGCATAGCTCGGTCGGGAAATCGGTCGGAAATCTGTGTCATCTGTGGACAACCTGCCCGGCGCTATAATGCCCCTATGCACGAAGACACCATCGCTGCGATCGCCACGCCCCCCGGCGAAGGTGGGGTCGGGATCGTGCGCCTGAGCGGCCCCGATGCCCAGGCCATCGCCGCCCGCCTTTTCCGCCCCCTGCGCCCCGGCCCCCTGCGCCCTTTCCGCCTGCGCTACGGCCAGATTGTGAATCCCGACAGCGGCCAGATTGTCGACGAGGCACTGCTCACATTTATGCGCGCCCCGCGCAGCTTCACCCGCGAGGACGTGGTCGAGCTCTCCTGCCACGGCGGCCCGCTGCCGCTCCAGACCACCCTCGCCCTCGCCCTCGCCGCCGGCGCCCGCCTCGCCCGCCCCGGCGAGTTCACAATGCGCGCCTTCCTCAATGGGCGCATCGATCTGACCCAGGCCGAGGCCAGCCTCGATGTGATCCGCGCCCAGACCGACGCGGGCCTCGCCCTCGCTCAGTCCCAGCTTGGCGGCTGGCTCGCCCGCGAGATCCGCGCCGCCCGCGCCGCCCTGCTCGAGTGCCTCGCCTACGTCACTGTGATCGTAGACTTCCCCGAGGACGAGGTTGCGCCCCAGGATCTTGGCCCGCAGCTGCGCGCCGCCCTCGCCACCGTGGCGGGGCTGCTGCGCGGCGCGGATCAGGGCATCGTCTACCGCCAGGGCGCCCGCGCCGCCATTGTGGGCCGCCCCAACGTGGGTAAGTCGAGCCTGCTCAACGCCCTGCTGCGCGCCGAGCGCGCCATCGTCACGCCCGTGCCGGGCACCACCCGCGACACCCTGGAGGAGACGGCGAACCTCGGCGGCGTGCCCGTGCTGCTCGTGGACACGGCGGGCATCCGCGCAAGCGACGACCCGGTGGAGCGCCTGGGCGTGGAGCGCTCCCGCGCCGCACTCGCCAGCGCCGACCTGGCCCTGCTGGTGCTCGACGCCACAGCTCCCGTCGGGCCGGACGACCTGGAGATCGCCGCGCTCGCCGCCGACAAGCCCACCATCCTGATCTGGAATAAGATCGACGAGCGCTCAACCGCCCCTTTCCCCCCGCCGCCTACCAAGGTCCTCGCCACTGTGCCGACCTCGGCGCGCACCGGTGATGGGATCGCTGCGCTGGCGCAGGCCGTGGCCACAGCCCTGCTTGGCGGCGTGCCGCTCGCCTCCGGCGAGGCGCG
>JAYUYB010000356.1:0-4313 GCA_043752655.1 Chloroflexota bacterium | reverse complement strand
ATACTACCCGCAGTTTCAGCGCGGCGACGGACCGCACAATCTGGCCCACTCGTCCGCAATGAGTAGCGAGAGATATAGCTAATGACCTACCGATTAATGGTAGTTGGGGCGGCAAGTGCCGCGCTGCGTAACCTGCCCGAGCAGCTTGGCGATACAGTCTCGGTGCAGCTGTTTAGCTCGGCCGACGAGGCGCTCTGGGAGATGCGCACCAACCCGCCGGAGGCGCTTATCGCCGAGCTGGAGCTGCCCGGCATGAGCGGGCTCGAGCTCGCCGAGATTGTGCCAAACTTCGATGTGCCCACGCGCGTGGTGCTCTACAGCCCGGACAGCGACGCGGCCCGCGCCCAGGCTGAAGCCGCTGGGGTCTTTCGGTTCCTCTCTGGACCGATCTCGCCAGACGAGCTGAGTGCCACGCTGCACGCGGCCATACAGTCTGCCGCCGAGGCGATGGCGGAGGCCGCCGCCGCACCCGAGCCGGAGCCGGAGCCCGCGCCAGAGCCCGCGCCCGCCCCCGCACCGCGCCGGATGGGCTTCCGCGATGTCTCGCCCGCCCCGACAGCACGGGTGGCGCCCAAGCCGACAGTCCAGCTAGAGCAGGTGCCGCCCGCCGAGGTTGCTGCCGAGAAGCGCACCGACTTCACGCCGGCCCGTGTGACGCTGCCGTCCATGCGCGAGCGTGAGGCCACCGCTGCACCCACGCCGCCGCCCGCTAAAGGTGGCCTGGCAGCGCGCAGCAAGGCCGCCGCCAGCAGGAATGAGCCGAGCCTCCGCCCGAACGAGCCGCCGACACGCCCAGCGCCTGTCTCCAGCCCAGCGCCTGTCTCCAGCCCCGCGCCTGCGCCCGCAGTCGGCACCTGGCGCAGCACCGCGGGCAACCTGGTTGTCAGCGAGAAGAATGCAAGCGCCATTCGGTCGGTGATGAGCCAGATCTCGCAGGATCTCGGCACCCAGAGCGTGATGCTCACCGACCGCGCCGGTATGGTTCTGGTGGAGGTTGGTACGGCCAGTAATTTGCCGATGATGCTCGTGCTGCCGCTGCTCTCCACCGGCTTCTCGACTACCGGCGAGGTGGCGCGTCAGCTGCACGAAACCGACGCTACTAGCGTCTATATCCACGAGGGCGCCAGTGTCGATCTCTACTGCTTCGATGTGATGCAGCGCTTCCTGCTGGTGCTGGTCTTCAATAAGAAAGTCGCCAGCTCCAAGATCGGCGCTGTCTGGATCAATGCGAAGCGTGCCATCCGCGAGCTGCGCGACGCTTTCGAGAAGTAGCGCCCGGAGAAGGAGAGTGGGGAGAGGGGAGAGTGGGGAGAGTGGGTCAGTTTTCGCCCTCTTCGCCCTCTTCGCCCTCTGCCCTCTGCCCTCTCGTACCCCTCTCTCCTCTCTTTGCTCTCTCCCCCTGGAGCGATCTATCTCGTTTTGCACAGCGTTTGCCCGGTGCGCAGGCCTATGGTATACTCCCCAGCGGCTTCCCACCTTAGTAAAGTTTAGTGACTGTGCGCCACGGCTGCGCCCCTTGCACCACCAGCCGACCTGTGTTATCTTATTTGTGAAGGATGGAACAAAGAACGATATATCGCAAGGGAGCGGGGTGAAAGGTGCCCTATGGTGCCGGCTTTCGCGGTGGCCAGCCGTAAGTTGCGTCTGAAGTGTCTGGGAATCGGCATAGGTGCTCGGAGGAGGAGGTGAGGCTTGTCAGGACGTATGCGAACGATCGTCATTGTGATCGTGCTCCTCGCGGTTGCGGTGGTCAGCCGCTTTTTCCTCTATAGCGGCGACCCACATGTGGAGGTGGCAGCCGAGGAGCTGTTCAGCATCGGCGGCTTCCACGTCACGAACGCCCTGTTCACTGCGCTGATCGTGGACGTGATTCTGGTGGTGCTGGCGCTGCTGGCGACGCGCAACATGCAGCTGGTGCCGCGCGGAGTCCAGAACGTTTTAGAGATCGTCCTAGAGGCGCTTTACAACCTGCTGAGGAACATCAGCCCGAAGTTCATCGACCGCTCCTGGCCGCTTGTGGCGACGATCTTTCTGTTCGTGCTCATCTCGAACTGGCTTGGTCTGATGCCTGGCGGCAGCTCAATTGGGCCCTGCCACGCGAGCGAGGAAGTGAGCGCACGGCTGGCGGTTGTGAGCGAAGGGCCGAAGCTCGGGTCGATCCAGCTGCTCCCGGCGGCTGCGGAGGCGAATCCCTACAGCAGCTGCCCCGCAGGCACAACGCTGGTGCCGTGGCTGCGCCCGCCGAGCACCGACCTGAACTTCACCTTTGCCCTTGGCCTGCTCTCCTTCGTCTTCTTTGAGTACTGGGGCTTCCGCACCTTGGGCATCGGCTACCTCTCGAAGTTCTTCAACCTGAAGGGCATTATGTCCTTCGTGGGAATTATCGAGTTCATCTCAGAGCTTATCAAGCCGATCGCGCTGTCGCTGCGGTTGTTCGGCAACATCTTCGCCGGCGAGGTGCTGATTGCAGTCCTCACCTTTATGGTGCCGCTGGTGCTGCCGATACCGATCTACGGCTTCGAGCTGTTCGTCGGCTTCATCCAGGCCCTCGTCTTCGCGCTGCTCACCATGGCCTTTCTCAGCATCGCAACCACCACCCACGAGGGAGATCATCACGGCGACGACCACGGGAAGGGCGCTAAGGCGCACTAGCTTCAGTGGCGGTACAGCTCGATATCTGTGCTTCTGAGACAGCATTATAAGGAGACCGAAGACAATGGAAGGCCTGAATCTCATCGCGACCGCTCTCGCCATCGGCCTCGCTGCCATCGGCCCAGGCATCGGCGTTGGTATTATCGTCGCGGGCGCTCTCCAGGCGATGAGCCGCAACCCGGAGATGGAGAACACCCTCGTCACCTATATGTTCATCGGCATCGCCTTCACCGAGGCGCTAGCCATCTTCGGCCTGGTGATCTCCTTCATGATCGCCTTCGGCGTCATCCAGTAGCTGCGCAAGACGGAGGATAGAGGGTGGAAGCACTAGGTATCAACCTGAACCTGTTTTTGGCGCAGCTGATCAACTTCGGCGCGATGGTCGGTCTGCTCTGGTACCTGCTCTACAAGCCGGTCACCAAGATGCTGAACGACCGCACCGTGCGGATTGAGGCCAGCCTGCGCGAGGCCGACCAGGTGAAGCAGCAGCTCGCGAACGCCAAGAGCGGGTACGAGGCTGAGATCGTTAAGGCCCGCCAGGAGGCGGCCGGGATCGTGACGCAGGCCCAGGAGCGCGCCAAGGTGCAAGAGGTCGAGATCATCGCTCAGGCGCGCCGCGAGGCGGAACGGCTGCGTGAGGAGGGGCGCGTCCAGGCTATCCAGGAGCGTGATCAGATGCTGCGTGAGGCCAAGGGCCAGATCGCCGAGCTTGTTACGCTCACGGCCAGCCGCGTGCTCGACGCCGAGCTAAAGGCTGGTGGGCACGACCAGCTGATTGCGCAGTCGCTCGCCGCTCTTGATCGCCGCAACTAAAGGGCCAACAGCAATGGCAACAACAGTTGACGCACGGTCGCTCGCGGGCACGCTCTACGAGGCGCTCGTCGGTAAGGCGCTAGAGCAGCTGCGCGCGGCTGCTCCCAAGCTTGCGAACGCAGCCTCCGGCGATGCTGCACAGCGTATCGACGCGGCCCTGCCCGCCGATGCGCTCCCCCAGGTGCGGAACTTCCTGCTCGGTCTCGCCCGCGAGGGGCTGCTCGATCAGGTTCCGAGTGTGGCCGAGGCGTTTGCAAGCCTTACCGCCAGCACCGTCGCCCAGCAGCTAGACGCCAGCATCACCAGTGCTAATGAGCTGAGCGCCCCCCAGCGCCAGATGATCGAGGCCGACCTGACCCAGCGCTATGGCGCTGGCCTCAGCGTAAGCTATGACGTAGACCCCTCACTGATCGGTGGCCTGATTATTCGGGTCGGCGATCAGGTGCTCGATAACTCGCTGCGCACGCGCCTCAGCGCGATCCAGCGCAGCATGCTCACCAGCTAAGCACCAGGGGACAGGGGACAGGGTAGAGGGTACAGGGGCAAGCGCAGCGGGCGCTGTTTGGCACTGTCCCCTGTCCCCTGTCCCTTGTCCCCTTAGGGAACGGAGTAATCTAGATGACAACGATCTCTGATGAGCTGATCTCACGGCTGAGGCAGAGTATCTCCGCCGGTGTCGATTACAAGCCGCGCCAGGTGAATGTCGGCACGGTCTTCTCGGTGGGCGACGGCGTGGCCCGTATCTCCGGGCTCGACCAGGTGCGCTCCTCGGAGCTGATCGAGTTCCCGCCCAAGGCCGGCCGCGCCGAGTCGATCTTCGGCTACGCCCTGAACCTGAACGAAGAGAG
>JAYUYB010000355.1:0-4313 GCA_043752655.1 Chloroflexota bacterium | reverse complement strand
CCTCCATGCGGATCGAGGAGGCGGCCAGCGCCAGTGCGAGATCTTTCTCCAGGCCGGTGATCTTGCTGACCTTGACGCCGACAGCGGGCTGCACCTCGAACTGCGTGACGGCGGGCCCAGGGTTCACATTGACAACCTGGGCCTCGACCTTGAAGCTGGCGAGGGTGTCCTCGATCGTGCGCGAGAGGCGGCGGATCTCGCTGTCGCCCATGCGGGCGTCCAACGAAGTCTGCTCCAGCAGGTCGAGGCTGGGCAGGGGCCATGCCCGATAGACCGTCGAGACCGCGAAGCCATCCAGGGCCTCCTGCACTACCTCGCGGGGCGCGGGGGCTGGGGCAGGGAGCGGTCGCGCAGCGGGCGCGGGCTTCGGATCAGGCGGGGCCACAAGGGCGGGCTTTAGATCGGGTGCCGTGCCGAGGGTGGCGCCGGTGACAGGGCGCGGCGGGGCGGGCGGGAGCTCGCCGGGGCGCTGGAACAGCTTGGCGCGGGCGAGGCGGGCCGCGATGGGCGTAGGCACGAGCTCGTCGTCGTCGGCGCTCTGCGGAGGGAACGTGAAGGGGAGATCGGCGTCGGCGCCCAGCTTCTTGCGCCCAGTGTCAACCGCTTTTTTGGCGCGGGGGGCGCTCCAGATCAAAGTCCAGAAGGCGGCGAGGCGGGTGCCGAGGCCAACGAGCAGCTCGCGCAGCGTAACATTGAAAGTGAGCAAGATGCCGGCAAGGCCGACGACGAGCACGATCAGGAAGGCGGCCGGGCGACCGATGGCGCGGTCGAGGCCCTCGGTGAGCCAGAAGCCGAACCAGCCGCCGCCGGCGTTGAGCCTATCGGCGAAGGGGATGGCGTGGGCGGGGAACTCCAGCAGGGCCAGGATGGCGCCGATGATCATCAGGGTGCCAGCGAAGTTGGCCCCGGTAAGCTTGGAGTCGCGGAACTGCTCCTGGATCAGGATGGCGATGCCGAGTAGCCCCAGGGTGACAGGCACCACAATCGCGCCGCTGCCGAAGGCCTGGCGCACACCGGCGACGTAGAGCGCCCCGACGCCACCGGCGACACCAGTGGCGAAGAAGATAATCGTGATCAGCGCGATCGTGATCAAGCCGAGGGCGAACAAGTCACGCTGATGCTCGGGGCGCAGCTCGATGCCGAGCCCCGGCAGGCTGCGGGCGCCCCTGCGCGTAGAGCGCGCCCTAGTTGTGGGCTTGCGGCTACCCGACGGCTTGTTGCTGCCTCTTGCGGCCATCAAGGCTCCTCACGCTAACGCGCCAGTATGCGGTAGGACCACAGTATAGCACATCTGCGCGGGCGTTTTCGGCTAGGCGCGTAGGCGCTGCCGCCCCGACCAGACGCAGGATCAGGTGGGGCAGCGGGCGACGGAAGGCGCGCCACCGGGGCGCTGCGCGCCGCGCGTTGGCCTGCGCCGACGCCGTGCTGCGTCCGCGTCGGTGGACGCGCGGCCGTAGGCCCGGCCGGCGCGGCCTTCAGCCACCGGCCAGCGGGCAGCCCGAAACAATACGCCGCACCCGGTGTCCACAGATGCCACAGATTTCCGGCGCATTGCTGGCCCCAACAATGGATGGCACGTGCCTTCGGGGACGCCCATGGCACAGAAATGGCACACTTCTGTTGAACTGTGGCGATGGCCCCAGGCTATAGTGAACCTTGCTACACTGACTGTAGAACTTACACCAGATACGAAGGAGCAGCCCGCTATGTCTGAACCCGGCACTCTGAGCAGCGATCCGCCAAAGCGCCAGGGGCGGCGGCTGCTCTTCGGCGGGGGCGCCGCGCTCTTCCTGCTGCTCTTCGCGGCAGGCAGCGCCATCGGCGGCGAGCTCGGCCAGCTGATGACTGCCAGCCTGAACGCGCTCCCCTTCGCTGTGCTAGCCATCTTGGCCTACCTCGCCGCCCCACGCCCCAACTGGGCCTGGGTCGCCACGGCCCTCTGGCTGCTGCTGATGGTCGGCGGAGCTGGCCTTGCCGCCCTCGGCCTGAGCATCGCCGCCCTCGCCGACGGCCCGCTCACCCAGGAGGCTGCGCCCCAGATCGCCCGCGAGGACTGGCTGCGCATCGCCTTAATCGCCCTGGGCATGGTGGCTAGTGTGATCGTCGGCGGCCTGCTGGCGCTGCCGCCCGTGCGCCGCATGCTTGCCCGCTTCATCCCCATCAACCCGGACTCGTTTGTGCATGCCGTGGCCCTCGTGACGGTCGTAACGGTGGGCCTGATCTGTATGCTGCCGCTGCTTGTGCTGGGCGCGCCGCCACTGCTCGCCATCGTGGATCAGCTGAGCGGCGACGCGCTTGGCCGCGACGACGCCGGCCAGATCCGCGACCTGCTCTACGGCCTGGTCTGGACCATCCCGGCCACCATACTCGCCGTGGGCTACGGCATCAGCCGCGACCTGCCAAGCGCGCTCCAGCGCCTGGGCCTGGTGCGACCCTCGCTGCGCCAGGTTGGCGCCGCCGTGCTGATCGCCCTGCTGCTGGTGGGCGCCGTGCAGCTGATCGGCATGGGCGTCGCGTGGCTCTGGGGGCTGCTCGGCTGGCCCGTCAGCGACGATGAGGCGTTCAGCCAGCTGATCGGCTTTGCGATCAACCCGCTTGGCGCCGTGGTGATCGGCGTCACCGCCGGGCTCGGCGAGGAGCTAGCGGTGCGCGGGGTGCTCCAGCCGCGCCTGGGGCTGCTGCTCTCGAACCTGTTCTTTATGAGCCTCCACGCCTTGCAGTACGGCTGGGACGCGCTGCTGATCGTCTTTGTGGTGGGCATGGTCTGCGGCGTGGTGCGCAAGCGGAGCAACACCAGCACCGCCGCGATTGTGCATGGTGTCTACAACTTCACGCTGATCATGCTGGCCGCCTCTGGGATTGGGAGCTAGCGCATACCCAGGAGTCTCGCGATGCGTCGTCCCATCGCTCATATCGCCCTGTTCGCCCTGGCCGCGCTGCTGCTCGCAAGCTGCGCCACAGCCGCCACGCCGGCCCCGTCGGAGCCACTACTCGCCCTCGCGCCCTGCCGCCTGAGCGAGCCTGGCCTCGTCGCCAAGACGATCGCCGCCGAGTGCGGCACACTGGCGGTGCCAGAGAATCGCGCCACACCGGGCAGCCGCACGATCAACCTGCGCGTAGTGGTGCTGCCCGCCATCAGCCGCACCAGCACATCCGACGCGCTCTTTCTGCTGGCGGGCGGGCCAGGCCAGGCGGCCTCCGAGGCGTTCATTCCGCTGCTGCCCGCCCTCGGCCAGGTGAACGAGCGGCGCGACCTTGTGCTGGTGGATCAGCGCGGCACCGGCGGATCAAACCCGCTGCGCTGCCCTGCCGTGGAGGAGCGGTCGGCGCTGGCCGACGCCGAGCCCGAAGACCCCGCCGTGCAGGCGTGGTGGCGCGACTGCCTGGCGCAGCTGGACGCGGACCCGGCCCAGTACACCACCGCCAGCGCCGCCCAGGATCTCGACGCGGTGCGCGCCGCGCTCGGCTACGAGCAGGTGAGCCTGCTCGGGGTCTCGTACGGCACGCGTGTGGCCCTGACCTACCTGCGCAGCTTCCCTGAGCGGGTGCGGGCCGTGGTGCTCGACGGCGTGGTGCCGCCAGAGCTAGCGGTGGGCGCCACGATGGGCCGCGACGGCCAGCAGGCGCTCGACCGTATCTTCGCCGCGTGCGCAGACGACCGCGCCTGCGCCGCCGCCTTCCCCGCGCTCGGGGCCGACTTCGACGCGCTGCTGGCCCGGCTGGGCGCGGAGGCGCCAACGGTGCAGCTCGCCGACCCCTACACCGGCGCGCCCACCGAGCTACGGCTTACACGTGAGCTGGCGGCTGCTACTGTCCACGGGCTGAGCTACGCGCCAGAGACGGCGGCGCTGCTGCCGCTGCTGATCCACACCGCCCAGCGCGAGGGCGACCTGCGACCGCTCGCAGCCCAGGCGCTGATCAGCTCGCGCCAGCTGGCCGACCAGATCGCCGTGGGCATGCGCTCGTCGGTGATCTGCGCCGAGGACGCGCCGGCCTACCCGGCCACGCTCGCCAGCGAGGGCTATCTGGGCGACCTGATGCCGCGCGCCCTGGCCTCGGCCTGCGCGGTGTGGCCGCGCGGCGAGGTGAGCGCCGACCAGCGCGCGCCCGTCGTCTCCGACGTGCCCGCCCTGCTGCTCTCCGGCGAGCGCGACCCAGTGACGCCCCCGGCCTACGGCGACGCGGTGGCAGCGGGCCTGCCGAACAGCCTGCATCTGGTGGCCCCCGGCCAGGGCCATAATATCTTCTTCCGGGGCTGCCTGCCCAGCCTGGTGGCGGAGTTCCTGGACGCCGGCAGCGTGGCGGGGCTCGAT
>JAYUYB010000354.1:0-1596 GCA_043752655.1 Chloroflexota bacterium | reverse complement strand
GCGAACCCGAGCCCACACCGGTGTGGCCCGGTTCGCGGTGGTTCGCACCCCTTCGCGGCTTCGTGGTCCAAAGGGCTCGGTCGTCTCCCGCCCACATGTTATACTATGCACGCCATCTTCTCCGCGTCACGCATCCTCATCCGACCACTCGCTGGAGCCAGACTCTGTCGGCGCCGCACGAGCGGTATGGCTACCAGGAGTAGCGTATGGTGAGTATTGCCAACGGTGAGGCGGATAGCCAGCAACCAATGCCGGCGCTTTCCGAGCAGCTGGCACGACGGCTGCTCCCCTCAGCAGAAGGTGAAACCCCGAGCACCGACGCGCTTGCACTGGTAGCCGCAGACGCCTACATACGGCTGCGCGCACGGCTGACCGTCTTCCTGGGCGAGCAGGGCTTCGATGCGCTGTGGCGGCGCGCCATCCGCCTCTCGCAGCAGGGGCCTCAAGAGGCGGGCGACACCGCACGCGCGGACGCGTCGCCAACGCTGCCGCCTGGTTTGCACAGCGCCCTGCGCGGTAGCAATGCCGCTGATGCGCACACGCGGCTTGTTGCCGCTTTTGCCAACTTCATCGGGTTACTTTTCACCTTCATTGGCGAGGAGCTCGGTATGCGCCTGATCGCTCAGACATGGCCGGAGCTCATGTCGAGCGCGGCAGATCCGCAAGTAGAGGGAGCCCCCTTATGAGTGTGTCCCAACGCGTGGCGCTCCCGCTGCTGCCGACGGGCGTTCCTGGCCTGGACGTGGTGCTGGGCGGTGGGTTGCCCGAGTTTTCATTCAATCTGCTCAGCGGAACGCCAGGCGCGGGCAAGACTACGCTGGCGCACCAGATTATGTTCGCCAACGCCGCGCCTGCGCGCCCCGCCGTGTACTTCACGGTGATGGGCGAGCCGCCGATCAAGATGCTGCGCTACCAGCAGCAGATGGCTTTCTTCGACCCCGCTAAGGTGGGCGAGAGTGTCCACTTTGTCGATCTGACCAGCATCGCGATCACGCAAGGCTTGAGCGCAGTGCTGGAGCAGATTATCCAGCAGGTCGAGGCGCTTAATCCAAGCATCGTCGTCGTGGACTCTTTCCAGGCGATCACGCGCACCCCAACTGCCATCGAAACAAGTGCGATCGACCTGCAAACCTTCACGCAGCGCCTGGCCATCCACCTGACGGTCTGGCAGGCCACGACGTTCCTGGTCGGCGAATATCTGATTGACAATCTCCAAAATAACCCGGTGCTCACCGTCGCCGATGGCATCATCGGGCTGTTCCAGAGCACCGACCGCAACTCCGTGGTCCGTAAAATGCAAATCGTAAAGTCGCGTGGGCAGGCCCAAATGCCTGGGCTGCATACCTTCCGCATCAGCGAGGCGGGTGTGCAGGTCTACCCGCGCATGAGTATCGTCGTGGATCAGATCGAGCGCACGCGGCCGCTCCAGCGCGGCTCCACGGGAGTCGAGGGCCTGGACGTCCTGGTAGGCGGCGGCATCCCAATTGGCGACGCTGTGCTTGTGAGTGGCCCCTCCGGCGCGGGGAAATCGGTGCTGGCGGCCCAATTTATCGCGGCCGGGGCACAGTCCGGTGAGCCGGGCGTGATCGCCGTCTT
>JAYUYB010000353.1:0-10289 GCA_043752655.1 Chloroflexota bacterium | reverse complement strand
CCCATTTCTGAACTGTGGGTGAGATTGGCCTATGATCCAGATCGCCCTGATCGCGCTGGTGGCGCTGACCTTCTCGATCCTCGCCACGCCGCTGGCGCGGCGGGCGGCGCTGCGCGTGGGGGTGGTGGCGGTGCCGCGCACGCGCGACCTGCACGTGGCGCCGGTGCCGCTGCTTGGCGGCGCTGCGATCTACGCGGCCTTTGTGCTGGCGCTGCTGCTTTTCGGCGACCGCTTCTACATCCGCGAGCTGGTGGCCATCCTGCTGGGCGCCACGCTGATCTCGCTGTTTGGCCTCGCCGACGACAGGTGGATCCTCCCTGCGCCCGTGAAGCTGGGCGGGCAGGCGCTGGCGGGCGTGGTGCTGCTGCTCGGCGGCACGCAGGTGCAGCTCTTCGCGCAGCCCTGGCTCAACTGGGCGCTCACGCTGATCTGGGTGGTGGGCATCACCAACGCCCTGAACTTCCTCGACAACATGGACGGGCTCTCGGGCGGCGTGGCGACGATTGCGTCGGCCTTCTTTCTGCTGCTGGCCGCCATGAACGAGCCGCGCCAGGTGCTGGTGGGCACCATGGCCGCCGCGCTGATGGGCGCATGCCTGGGCTTTCTGCGCTACAACCTCAACCCGGCCACGATCTTTATGGGCGACACGGGCAGCCTATTTCTGGGCTTCATCCTGGCGGCCCTGGCGATCAAACTGCGCTTCCTCTCGAATGTGCCGCTGGTAACGTGGATGGTGCCGCTCTGCGTGCTGGCCCTGCCGATCTTCGACACGGCGCTGGTCTGCGTGGCGCGCCTGCGCCGGGGCGTCAACCCCTTCACCACCGCAGGCAAAGATCATCTCTCGCACCGGCTGCACGCCCTGGGGCTCACACGGCGCGAGGCGGTGCTCAGCTGCTACCTGCTGGCCGGCGCCTGCGGCCTGGTGGGTGTCTACCTTACCGCCTCGCGCCCGCTGGAGGCGTATGTGGTGGCAGGGGCGATGCTGACGGCAGGGGCGGCAGGCATCGTCTGGCTGGAGCGGGTCTGCCCGTCGGGGGTGCCGCGCAAGTAAAGCTGGGGTATACTACCTAGAGTGTTGTAGCACGGCAGGGCGGCCAGCGATTGCCCGCCCGGCTAAGGCGCCGAGCTTTTATGGCAGGAGCAGCCGATTTCATGCTTTACTTTCTTGGCCTGGGCAGCAATATCGCGCCGCACACGCATATCCCGCTTATGTTAAGCGTTCTGCTTCAGCTCACCCCGCGCCTCGAGGTTGGCCGTGTGCTGGAGACTGCCCCCGTCGCGGTGGCCGGCGATCCCTTCCTTAACGTGCCGGTCGCCTTTACCAGCGAGCTTGCCCCCGGCGACTTGAAGCGCTGCTGCAACGCGATCGAGGTGGCCTTCGGGCGCGACAGGGACGACCCAGGCAGCAAGGTGAAGAGCCGCAGCGCCGACCTCGACCTGCTTTTCTGGATCGATGAGGCCACAACCTTCGTGGCGCCCGAGCTGCTGCCGCACGAGCCGTACATGCGGCCTATGCTGCTGGAACTGCTTAGTGTGCTGGGCCTGGAGACGGTAGCAGCGACACCTACGCTGCCCGCCGGAGTCGTCGTCGAGCTGCGCGAGCTGCGGTTCGGCAGTGCGCCGGTAACGCTCACACGGGCTGATGGACGCTATCTGGCAGCGCCTATCGAAGCCCTCACCCCCCAACACCCTCTCCCTGAGCGGGAGAGGGTGCGCAGATCGCGTCTCGACGCGAAATTCCCCATCCCCCAATGATTGAAACTCAGCAAACGAGCGCTGCGGCGCGCCCCGCCGCCCTGATCACTGGCGGAGCCGTGCGGCTCGGTCGCGCCATCGCCCTGGCCCTCGCCGGCGCCGGCTACGATATCGCCCTGCACTACGGGCGCTCCGGAGAGGCCGCCGAGACCACAGCGAACGAAGTTCGTGCCCTCGGCGTGGCCTGCCATAGCTTTAGCGCCGACCTCGCCGACGCGGCTGCGCTCCCAGAGCTTGTGGCGCAGGCGCAGGCTGCGCTACCCAAGCTCTGCGTGCTGGTGAATAGTGCCTCGGCCTACACCCAGGCCTCCATCGACGCCACCACGACGGAGATCTTCGACCAGCAGCTCGCCGTGAATCTGCGGGCGCCCTTCTTTCTCACCCAGGCCTTTGCGCGCGCCGTGGAGCGCGGGCACGTCATCAATATCATCGACAACAAGATCGCCTTCAACCAGTTCGAGTACGCGGCCTACCTGCTGGCGAAGAAGGCCCTGGCCGAGTTTACGCGCATGGCCGCCCTGGAGTTCGCCCCACGCCTGGCCGTGAACGGGGTGGCCCCCGGCGTGGTGCTGCCCGCCACCACGCGCAGCGACGAGTATGTGGCCTGGCGCGTAAGCGGCATCCCCCTGCGCCGCCAGGGCACCACCGACGACATCACCGGCGCGATCCTGTACCTGCTGGGCAGCGCCTTCGTCACCGGGCAGATCCTGCTGGTAGACGGCGGCGAGGCGCTCACCAACGTCGGGCAGCACGCCGCCCAGTTCGACCCAAAAAAAGTATGAAGATCGTCGGCTTCTCGATCAACCCGCTCTTCCCCGACAGGGTGATCGGCGGCTCCGCCAAGCACCAGCGCACGGTCCTGACGCATCTGGGCGAGCTTGGGCACCAGGTGACGGTGCTCTGCACGCGCCACCCGGAGAGCCGCGCCTTCCGCTGGCACGAGAACGTGGAGGTGCTGCCGCTGCTGCCCTTCAAGCAGCCCTTCCCCGAGCCCTACGCCGTTCCCGCCTATCAGGTGGCCGAGATCGTCCAGACGGTTGGCGAGCACCTGGCGAGCGCCGACCGCTTTTACATGCACGATGGCGAGCTGCTGATCCCGTATCTCTACCGCGACGTGCCCACCGTGATCTCGCTGCGCGACAACGTCTACCCGGAGACGATCCTTGGGAGCTTCCTGTTCGCCGCCGACACCCTGATCGCGATCGCCGAGTACTCGCGCCAGATCTACCTGCACACAGCGGGGCGCTTCCTGCCCGAGCTGGAGCAGCGCGCCGTGACGATCAACAACGCCGTGGATAGGGCGCTGTTCCACCCTGGCCCGCCCAGCCGCGAGATCCGTGAGCTGACGGGCGTGGACCCAGAGGGCCACTTTGTGCTGCTGCACCCGCATCGCCCCGAGCCGAGCAAGGGGCTGGCGCAGACGCTCGCCGTGGCCGATCTGCTGGTACACCAGTATGGCTGCGAAACGCTGCGCGTGCTTGTGCCGCGCTGGTACGACGAAAAGATCTCGCCCGAGGTGCGCGCCTACTACGCCGAGCTCCAGGCCCAGATCGCGGCCCGTGGCCTTGGCGCACACTTCGTCTTCCACGACTGGGTGCCGCAGCGGCTGATGCCCGACTATTACCGGCTGGGCAATCTCACGCTGGTGCTGGGCTCGTTCGTGGAGGCGTTCGGCAACGTGGCCTACGAGTCGCTGGCCTGCGGCACCCCGGCGATTGTGGCGCGCGTGGCGACCCACCGCTCGCTGCTGCCCGACGACCTGATCGACAAGGTGCATTACGATGACCACACGGCTGCGGCCGCCATCGCTGCGGCGATCTGGCGTGAGGGCAGGCGCACGTCGCCTGCGACCATGGCCTACCTGCACCAGGAATTTAACATCGCCACCCAGCTTGAGCGCTACGCCGCCGCGATCCTAAACGCGAAGAAAGTAGCGGCGCCCACGCCGCATGTGCGGCCCCTCGGCACAGAGACGCCCTACGTGCTGGCGCCGTGGTGCTACAGCTGGGGCGAGGGGAGGCTCTTCCACGACTTTCTGGCGCGGCACGAGCGCGTACCGCTGCTGGCGGAGCTGCTGGCGGCGCACCCCACGGGCGTCACCCCGGCGCAGGCAGCAAGCCTGGGGGTGGAGGGGGCGATGTTCGATGGCTGGTATCGGGCGGGCTACCTGGCGCCTAAGCCGTTTGGATAGCGATTTTGGATTTTGGATCGCTTTCACGGCTGGGATTGGGATTATGCCTACAAGCGATGTTGTGCTGAGCATCACCAGTATCCCTGAGCGGATCGATCTGTTCCTGCCCGCCCTCGGCTGGCTGGCCGAGCAGACGACGCGCCCGCGCCTCACGGTGATCTGGCTGGGTGAGGAGAAGTTCAGCGCGGAGCTGCGGGAGGTGATCGCGGCGCGCTACACGCTGCCGGAGGGGCTGGAGCTGCGCTATCGCCCCGACCTCGGCCCGCAGACGAAGCTGCTCTACGCGCTGCGCGAGTTCCCCGACGCGCCGATCATCACCGGCGACGACGATGTGATCTACCCGCCGTTCTGGCTGGAGGAGCTGTGCGCGGCCTATCTCGCAGCGCCACAGACGATCCACTGCTTCCGCGCGCACGCCATGCGGCTCGCAGCAGATGGCAAGCTGGCGCCCTACGACAGCTGGGGTTGGCTGGCGCCAGGCGAGCAGGGGCCATCTCAGCTGCTCTTCCCCACCGGGACGGGCGGCGTGCTCTACCCGCCCGGCGCCCTGGCGGACGAGGTGTGGAACCTGGATGCGATGCGCCGGCTGTCGCCGACCCAGGACGACATCTGGTTCAAGGCGATGGCCCTGCTGCGCGGGACGCCGGCGCGCAAGCTGCGCCCCGAGTCGCTGGAGTTCCCGCACATCTCTGGCTCGGAGCGCAAGATGCTCTGGAGCATCAACGCGGGCCGCAACGACGCGCAGCTGGCGGCAGTGTTTGGGCACTATGGGCTGTACGAGCGGCTTTCGTAGGACCGGGCGCTCCAAGCCGTCTGGACCGTGAACGGCGCGAACGGATGCGAACGTCTGGACCACGAACGGCGCGAACGGATGCGAAGGGCGCGAACGCCAAACCGCACGGGGGGGGCAGGTTCGCGGTGGTTCGTGCTCCTTCGCGCCTTCGTGGTCCAAAGGGCTCGGGCGTCCCAACGAGCGACATAGGACTCACGCCTACGCGGTCCACGCCTCGTACAGCTCGTCCTTGCTTTTGATACCGGGGCGCGGCAGGGCGTGGTTCACGACGTAGGTGGCTGCGGCGTGGCGATTCTCCCACATGGCCTGGTGCGCGTCCTGAAGCTCGGCCCACTCCACCAGCTGCGGCTCGGTGATCGTGAGCAGCCCGGCGGCGATGTCGTCGTTGAGGCGCACAATCTCGTAGGCGTTGGAGAGATGGGTTCCCCAGATGTTGGCCGTGGGCATGTAGACCCTGCGCTGGCGCATCCAGATCTGCGGGGCGAAGAACGAGAAGCGCCGCCCGCCCAGCTCCTCGAAGTAGACGATCCGGCCGGTGAAGGGCTTCACCAGCATGGCGCTGGCGGCCAGGGCGTCGTGGCCCGCGCGCTCGACGATCAGGTCGGGGTAGCCGCGCGGGTTGTCCGGCGAGCGCAGGTGGGCGCCCACGGCACTGCCGAAGGGCTTGAACGTCAGATCATTGTAGCGGCGCACCGCCTCTTTAAGCTCCTGAGCGTGCTGGCGGGCATCCGGCAGGTCGGGCATGGTGGCGGGCCACTCGAACTCGTCGCCGTGGCGGCGGGCGATCTCCTCGATGCTGACCACGCCGCGCAGGGCTGCGCCGAAGCCAAGCGAGTTCACAAACTCGCGCTGGGCCACTGTGCTCGTGGCGACCACGATGCGCGCCCCAAGCGCCCTGGCGGCCTCGATCGCCTCCAGGCCAGCCTCATCTACCAGCGACGTTCGGCCAGACTCGCCGACGCCGTAGTAGATCAGCACCGACTGGCCCGCGCGCAGACTGGCGCGGCGCAGCATCGCCGTTGGGTCGGCGGCGCCGGGCTTGCCGAGGAAGGTGAACTGGTAGCCGGAGCTGGCGCCGTAGAACGCGATGGTGGGAATGTGGCCGTCGTGGGGGGCGCCGAGCAGCTGGAAGCTACGCGGGAAGGCCGTCTCGCCCGCGTGGGAGATGGCGTAGTCTGCCCCTTGCCCGCCGCTCTGGGCGCGGAACGCCTCCAGCAGCGCTGCGCCGTCCGCCTCCCAGGCCGCCCAGCTGGCCGGGTCGGCGGGGATGCGCGTGAAGGCAGACTGGAACTCGGGGCGCTTGCGGTTCAAGGCGCCCTTGCCGCCGGCGTCGAGCAGCGTCTGCGCGCGCTCCTCAGAGCTCACCAGGCCGATCACATCGAGGCCGTTGCGGGCGGCGGAGCGGGCGGCGTCGAGGCCCGTGCCGGTGGCCGCGCCCTCGATAAAGATCGTGCGGCCCGCCTGGATCTGCAAGGTGGTAAAGAGCGCCCGGTAGGCAGTGCCCAGGTTGAGCATGTAGCTCCCGGCGGCCTCCAGGCTCAGGTCTGGCGGCAGCGGCATGCACTGCGGGCCTTGCACAAGCATAAACTGCTGGTGCGAGCCGTCGGGCGTGCTGTAGCCCTGGATGACGAAGTCGGCGGCCATGGGGTCGAGGCCCGCAATGGGCGTGTACAGATTCGACTGGCCGGAGTAGATCGCCACCAGGTCGCCCACCTTGACCCGACCCTCGCGGCGCAGCTCGTCGCCCAAGGCGGCGACAAGGGCCACGCCACCGGAGCCGGTGATGTGCCAGTCGCGGTCGTGATCGTCGAAGAGCGAGACGGGGATGCCGGTGATGGCCCAGATGTCGTTGAAGTTCACCTCGGAGGCCAGCACGTAGAGTAGCGCCTGGCTGGGGCCGGGGCGCTCCACGGGGATGAGCAGCTCCTGCTCGACCTGCTGCGGGTCGCCGTGAACGGGCGCGCCGGTAGCGTGGTCGCGCAGCACGCCCTTGGCGTACTGAAGCGCCGGAATGGCCGTGATGCCTGGAAAGAAAGGCGAGCCAAGGGGCAGCAGGTCGCCGCGCCCAAGCGCCAGGTGCTCCTGCTCGTGCGTGACGGGCGGGTGACGTGTAGGCAGCGGGGCGCTCTGCTTGTCGAGGTAGGCCTGGATACCCGCCTTGCCGCCTTCTGGGTCCACCACGGCCTCGGCGAAGAGCCGCGCCTCGCGCTGGAGACCGGCCTCCATGCCGTGGACGTAGCCGTAGGTGATCGCGTCGAGGGCGCGCTCCACGGCGTGGCTGCGCCCGGCGCCGGCGGCCTGCGCGACGATGTGGCGGATGCGCGGGTTCTGAATGATCGCGCTCAGCTGGTCGCCAGCAAACTCGGGCTGTGGCTCGGCCCACACGCGGTTGCGCTCGTGGCGGGCGGCAAACGCATCGGCGAGGCGCGGTGAGTCGCCCGTGCGGCTGGCACCGCGCTCCGCGTCCTTGCCAAGCACAAACTCGCGCACGAGGGCCGTGGCGATGGAGACCGCGTCGTTGCCATCGGCGGCGATCGCCTCGACCAAGCCGATCTCGTGCGCCTCCACGGCAGAGAGCGTGCGCCCGCCGAGAATCAGCTCCAGCGCGCGCAGCAGGCCGGTGCCGTTGGTGCGGGTGTGGAGCAGGCGCGGCAGGCGCTGGGTGCCGCCGTAGCCAGGCAGCAGGCGCAGGTTGATCTCGGGCTGGCCAAACTCAGCGATGGTGTCGGCAACGCGATAGTGGCAGGCGAGCGCGAACTCCAGGCCGCCGCCGAGGGCCACGCCGTTGATCGCGGCGATGCAGGGCTTGTCCATGCGCTCGATCTTGCGGAAGGCGCCGTGGGCGTTGTTCGGCAGGGCGAGGGCGTCCTCGACCGTGTGGGTCTCCTCCAGCAGCTGGCGGATGTCGGCGCCGGCCACGAAGCTTTTGGTGCCCTGGCCCGTGAAGATCACGGCGGCCACGTCGCTGCGGCGGGCCAGGTGATCGACAATCGTGTTCAGCTCGTCGAGCGAGCGCTCGTTCAGGGCGTTGACGGGCGGGTTGGTGATGGTTACCAGCGCGAGGCGGACGGTAGACGGTGGACGGTGGAGTCATCTCCCGTGGTCGTTCGTGGGTCGTCGGTCGTCAGCGGATGGTATTCGATCTTGAAGTAGCGGTAGCGCTCGAAGATCTGCTGGCTGTCGGCGAGCTGGCGGCGCTGCTTCCAGGCGGCGATCTTCTCGGCGATCTCGGTGAGCGACTCGGGGTTGCGCAGGGTGGTCGTATCGCCAAGCGGCTCGTCCAGCATCAGGCTGCGCAGGAAGCGGCGCATGTATTTGCCGCTGCGCGTCTCGGGAAAGGCGGCCACCTCGATATAATCCTCGGGCACGCTCACGATGCCCTTCTCGGCGCGCACCAGCTCGTCCAGGCGGCGCCGATCAAGCGAGGTAAGTTTGCGGCCGCCGAGGGTCAGGATGAAGGCTAACGGGGTGAGGCCTTTCTCGCGATGGGGGGCGCCCACCACGATACAGTTGCCCACGGGCGAGTCGGGGGTGACAGACTTATCGCGCAGGATGGCGCCCTCGATCTCCTCGGTGCCCATGCGGTGGCCAGAGACGTTGATCACGTCGTCGGAGCGCCCATGGAGCGTGAAGGAGCCGTCGGGATACTTCACGGCGAAGTCGCCCTGCACGTAAGCCCACTCGCCGTTCGGGCCGCGCTTCCAGTAGGTTTGTACGAAGCGCTCGGCGTCGCCCTTCCAAGTGCTGAGTGCTGAGTGCTGAGTGCTGAGTGCGCCGGGCAACGTGCTGAGGGTCGCCTCGAAGCCTTCAACATCGCCCCAAAGGGTGCGGGTGAGGTAGGGGTAGGGGGCGGTGATCACGATCTCGCCCTTCTCGTCGAGCTCCGCTGGACGGTAGACGGGCGAGCCCGCCCCTGTCCCCTGTCCCCTGTCCCCTGCCCCCTCCGCCACCCAGACATCGCCGACCACCCAGGGCAGCGGGTAGGTGTGGGCATCGGGGCGTAGGGGGTAGTCGTCGTTGCCGTAGAAGTGGGTCCAGACGATGCCGCCGTGCTCGGTGGCCCAGTAGGAGTTGATGTACTGGGGCGACATCACATCCATGCCGAACTGCTGCACGGTGGGGCTGACTGGCTCGGCGCAGAACGTGCAGACGCGCAGGCTAGACATATCGTACTGCTGCACATCGGCCAGATTCTGCGGGTCGGTCATGACGCTTTTGAGGAAGGTGACACCAGCCTTGAAGATCTGCACGCCATGGCGCTCGATGATGCTGGCGAAGCGGCCGGCGCTGGGGAAGACCGGCGAGCCCTCGATCAGGATGCCGGTGCAGCGGCTGGTGAGCGTGGCGCTGAGCATGTAGCTCTGCCCGGTGATCCAGCCCGGGTCGGCCACCACGAAAATCACATCGCCAGGCTCGGCGTCGAAGCTCACCTTCATGGTGTGGGCGAGGCCGGCGGTGTAGCCGCCGTGAACATGGACCACGCCCTTGGGCTTGCCGGTGCTGCCCGAGGTGTAGATGATAAACAGCGGGAATTCGGCGTCTAGCGGCGTGCAGGGCACCAGGCCGAGGAGTAGCCCCACGAGCTCGGCGCTGGGGAGGGCGAGCAACTCGGCGTCGCTGCTGGCGGTGATGCCACGGGCGGCGGCGGCGGCGTAGAGCTGGGCCTCTGCGGCGGCGAGCAGCTGATGGCTCCAGCGGTCGCGCTCGGGGCGGAAGACGATCTCCTGGCCGGTGTGGCGCACCACAACCACGGCGTCGACGCGGGGCGGCGAGGCGACAAGCGCCTGGGCGATGCTAGTGCGCACCTGCGACTGGGTCGCGGCATCGAGCTCGCTCAGGGTGGCGAGCGCCGCGCCCACACCGCGCATCGCGTCGGAGCGATCCGTGGTGATGTCATCTTTGATCGCGTCGGCGACGTGGGCGAGCACGGCGGCGCGCTGCTCGGCGCTGAGGCTGGGCATGGCCGCGAGGGCCTGCTCGACGAGGGCGCGCACCGTCTCCACGGGGACATAGCGATCAAGCGCGTTGTCGGTGTAGAGCTCTTTGTAGGCCACTACCTGGGCATTGCGATAGCCGCCGTCGGAGGTGATGACCACGCGGGCGCCGGCGTTGTGGATGCGGTCGGAGAGCGTTTTGTCGGAGAAGCCGCCGAAGACGGGGGTGTAGACGATGCCAAGGCGCTTGGCGGCCTCGGTGTAGTAGATCTGGGGGAGAATATTGGGCATGTTGAGGGCGATGCGATCGCCCTTCTTGAGCCCGAGGGCGGTGAGCACCAGGGCGGCCTTCACAGTCTCCAGCAGCAGCTGCGTGCGGGTAAGCGGCTCGTGGACGACAGGGCCGCCGCGACCGGCGTTGAGCGAGCTATCCCAGCGGTCGCCCTCGAAGAAGTAGGCGATCTCGTCGCCGTGGCCGGCGAGGACGTGGCGATCAACCTCGTTGAAGCAGGCGTTGGTGGCGCCGCCCTCGAACCAGCGATAGAAAGGCGGGTCATCGGCATTCAACGTGCGGGCCCAGGGCTGATAATCGGGGCCGTAGGGCAGCTCCACGGGC
>JAYUYB010000352.1:0-1597 GCA_043752655.1 Chloroflexota bacterium | reverse complement strand
CCTGTCTGCGCAGCTGGCGGGCCACGCTGGCCACGGCCTTGCGCCGGTTCTCCGTGAAGCTGTGGGCGTAGATCTTCGCCGTGACGGCGACCGAGCTGTGGCCTAGAAGCTTCGAGACGTCGGTGATCTGCGCGCCCTCGGCCAGCATCAGGCTGCCGGCGGTGTGGCGCAGGTCGTGAAAGCGAATGGTCTGCGGCAGCCCGGCGCGTTTCAGCGCTACACGGAAGCTGCGCAGCGCGTTCTTGCCGAACAGAGGCGTGCCTACCTCGGAGGGGAAGACCACGTTCTGATCGACCTTGGGCCATACTGCCTCGGGGTCGCGCTGGCGCTCTTTGACGCGCGCCTGCTGCGCCTGGAGCGCGGCGATGGTGTCTTCGTCGAGCGGGATGTCGCGTCGGCTCGTCTTCGACTTTAGGGCGGTGAACACGCGCACGCCGCCGCTGGTCTGGAGCTGCTCGCGCACCTGGATGCGCGGGGCGTCACCGGTGAGGATGACGTTCGTCCAGCGCAGGCCGCGCAGCTCGCCCAGGCGCATGCCGGTTGCCAGGGCGACGAAGATCAGCCCCTCGTTCCAGTAGCCTTCGAGCGCCGCCAGCAGCTTTCCCGCCTCCTCGGGCGTAAGTGCGTAGGCCTCGCGGCTTTTCATCTCGGGCGGGCGGATACCCTGGCAGGGGTTGAAGCGGATCAGCCGGTCGATCATGGCCATGTTCAGCGCCGCCTTGAGCCGCACAAAGGCGAAGCGAATCGTGTCGTTGGCCAGTGGCCGGGCGGGCGTGGACTTGCCCTTGCCGCGCTTGACCTTGGTCTTGCGCAGAGTGGCGAGCCAGGCGCGGACGTCTGCGGGCTCCAGTTTGTCGAGCGCAATCTGGCCGAGGGAGGGGACGATGTGGCGCTCCACCGAGTTGCGGTAATGGACCAGGCTGCGCTCGTTCACCTTGCCGTCGATCTCTGTGTCGAGCCAGTGCTTGAGCCACTGCTCGACGTTGCGGCCCTGGCCGCCCTTGATGTTGTCCTCGCGGTCGCGGCGCCACTTGCTAAGCAGCGCCTCGCCGGCTTGCCTGCTTTCAACGGCGACCTTCTCGGGCTCGGGGTTGGCCCTGCTGCGCGGCGGGCGGGCGTACCACTTGCCCGAGCCCGGCGGCGAGTCGAACACCGAGCCAAGGCCCTTCGGCCGGCGGTTCGCGTTTCTTTGCGACGTATCATCATGTTCCTCACTCCGTCTCGTTGAGGTGGCGCTGCTGAAAGGCGCGGATCGAGGCTAGTGTAATGCGGAGCCCGCGGCCGCGCCCCACACTCTCTAGCTCGCCGGAGATGAGCAGACGCCTGATGTGACGCGTGCTGTAGTCGAGCAGGCGTCCGGCCTTGATGATGCTGATCTGAAGCGGCTCGGCCAGGGGCGGTGGGTCGCGGAACTCGATGCTACTCATAGAGCCTCCCTGTTTCTGGCAACACAAAGCTGAGGGCAGGTGCGCTGCCCGCGTTGGAAGTTGGCGAATGACCCTTGTAGACTGGAGTGGGCTGAGACGTTAGTTTCGAATGCTATTTATATGTTGGCTATTTTATGTTTTCAGTAGTATTGATGCTCCTTATAGGTGAC
>JAYUYB010000351.1:0-1598 GCA_043752655.1 Chloroflexota bacterium | reverse complement strand
GCGCCTGTAGCGCGCCGAGCGCCCAGCCCAGCACCAATACAGCTGTCCCCACCGTTCCTGGCGAGCAGCCCGCCGCCACCGCTGTTAGCGCCTACCCTGGCCCCGGCGCCACGGGAGCCTACCCGGCCCCCGGTGCCTACCCCGCCCCTGGAAGCGAGCCACCCACACCGACCGTCAGCATGGAGCCGATCGTCGTGCCGCAGGCTGCGTCGGGCGATGTCGGCATCACCACCGGCACGCTCCTACGTGTCGACGGCGACACGCGCATCCCGCTCGCTGGCGCAAGGCTCTACCTGGGCACACTGCTCAAGACCTCTGAGGGCGTGGATGCGATGGTGCAGCTGGACCGTAGTACGTCGCCCGGCACCACAACGAACGGGCTGGGCCAGTTCCTGTTTGTGGATCTGCCGCCGGGGCGCTACGGGCTGATGCTCGACGCCATCGAGGGCGCGCTGCTGCTCAACCACCCCGATGACGGCACAGACTTAATTATCGAGGTGACGGGCGGCCAGGTGAACGATCTCGGCGAGCTGGTCTACCCCTTCCCTGAGCTGAACTAGGACAAGGAGACAAGGAGACACCTCTTGTACTCCGCTAGGCGCTCCTTGTCTCCCGGTCTCCCGGTCTCCTTGTCTGCCTGCTAGCTACTCCACGTTATCGATCTGCGCCCGCTGCAAGGCGCCGCTGTAATCGATGTAGACGCTCTTCCACTCGCTGAAGACGTCCAGCATGGTGGGGCCGGCCTCGCGGTGGCCGTTGCCGGTGGCCTTCACACCGCCGAAGGGCAGGTGGATCTCGGCGCCGATGGTGGGCGCATTAATGTAGACGATGCCCGCCTCTAGCTCGTGCATGGCCTGGAGCGCCGCGTTGATGTCGCGCGTGTAGATCGACGACGAGAGCCCGTAGGCCACCTCGTTCGCCACACTCAGGGCTTCGTCGAGGCTGCTTACCTCGATCACGCTCAGCACCGGCCCGAAGATCTCCTCGCGGGCGATGCGCATGGTGCGCTGCACGCCCGTAAAGACCGTGGGCTGCACGAAGAAGCCGTGGGCGTAGTCGCCCTGCGTAAGCTGGGCGCCGCCGCAGCGCAGCGTGGCCCCCTCGGCCTTGCCAAGCTCGATGTAGCTCAGCACGCGCTTGAGCTGATCCGCGTTCACCAGCGGGCCCATCTCGGTGTCGGCGTGAAGGCCATTGCCCACGCGCAGGCTCTTGGCGCGCTCCACGATCCGATCCACCAGCTTTGCCGCAACATCTTTGTGGACGATCAGGCGGCTGGTGGCGGTGCAGCGCTGGCCTGTGGTGCCGAAGGCGGCCCAGACCACGCCCTGCATCACCAGATCGAGGTCGGCGTCCGGCATGACGATCAGCGGGTTCTTGCCGCCCATCTCCAGGCTCACGCGCTTGATCTGGCGTGCGGCCAGCTCGTAGACCAGGCGGCCCACGTCGGTGCTGCCCGTGAACGAGATCACCGGCACGTCGGGGTGCTCCACCAGGGGCTGCCCAGCGCTTGGCCCGTAGCCTGCCACAATGTTTACCACGCCGGGGGGCAGGCCCGCCTCCACCAGGCACTCCACCAAATTGTAGGTGCTCACCGAGGC
>JAYUYB010000350.1:0-10299 GCA_043752655.1 Chloroflexota bacterium | reverse complement strand
CGCCCGCCGCCGCCTGGAGCAGCAGTACGTCGCCCAGCGTGGCCGGGTAGCCCAGAGCGAACGCCAGGGCCAGGGCCGGCAGCAGCGCCGCAGCTGTCAGGACGCCGCCGACCATGGCGGCCGGGCGTGGCGCATCAAGGCCGCGCAGCAACTCGGCCAGCAGCGGCGGCCATGTGGCGACGAGGGCCCACAGCGCCAGCTACGGCGGCGCGCCAG
Organism: Chloroflexota bacterium; assembly: GCA_043752655.1. Taxonomy (GTDB): domain Bacteria; phylum Chloroflexota; class Chloroflexia; order Chloroflexales; family Chloroflexaceae; genus OHK40. The sequence goes on along the minus strand of JAYUYB010000350.1, from coordinate 10,083 downwards.
CCAGGCCGGCCCAGGCGAGGCCCAGGGCGCAGGCCAGCAGCGAGCCTGCAAGCCCAAGCCGTAGCACCGCGCCCACGGCGGCGCGCGCCCGGCCCGGCGCGCGCAGGGCAAGGGCCGCCGCAACCTCGCGGGTGGCGCTACGGGCGAGCCCCAGGCGCCCCAGCGTAGCGATGGCGGCAACCACGCTCACGGCGAGCAGGTAGCGACCGAGCTCGGCCGGGGGTAACAGGCGCGCCAGCAGCGCCGCAGCCACGAAGCCCTGCGCCAGGGGGGCGGCCAGCCCAACCGCCGCCCAGAGGCCCACGTCGCTGGCGTAGCTCAGCGCCCATAGCCGAAGGCGTCGAGGGCCTCCCCAGCCTCGGCGTGCAGCGCAGCAAGTAGCGCGGGATCCTGCTGCCGCCAGCGCCCCAGGGTAGGCGGCGCCTCGATCTGCGCCACGGCCTGCGCGAGCCTATGGTCCGGCACGTCGGCAAATTGGGCGCTGGCGTGCAGCACCTCGGCGGGTGCGGCGCCGAGATCCTCCAGCCGGACGCGCAGGTAGCGCGGGCCGAGGATGGCCGCCCCAAGCGTAGCGGCGTCGCTTTTGATGCGCGACCAGAGGGCGATGGAGCGCAGCGGGCGCGGCGCGGCGCGGTAAAGCCGCAGCGCAGCGCGCCCCGGCGCGTGTCGGCCAAGCTGGGCCTGCAACATTGTACGATCCATACGTACGATTGTAGCACACGCCATCGGGCGGAATCAGCGCTGCGCAAAGGCAGGTTCATCCACAGATGGCACAGATTTCCGACCTATTTCTGATGGGTACGGAAATCTGTGCCATCTGTGGACAAGACTGAGCGGTGCAAGGATAGATCCCTGACAAGCTCGACGTTTCACCCTTGGGGCTGCGGTATAATCGCCGCCATGACGCCTACCTTCACCATCACCGCCCGCGACCCAGCCTCGCGCGCCCGCGCTGGTATTGTACGCACGCCCCACGGCAATGTGCAGACGCCGGTGTTTATGCCGGTGGGCACCAGGGCCACCGTGAAAGCGCTCTCCCCCCACGAGCTGCGCGCGCATGGGGCCGAGATTCTGCTCGGCAACACCTACCACCTGTACCTGCAGCCCGGCCACGAGCTGATCGCCCGGCGCGGCGGCCTGCACCGCTTTATGAGCTGGGACGGCCCCATCCTCACCGACTCAGGCGGCTTCCAGGTCTTCTCGCTTGTGTACGGCGGCATCGCCGACGAGGTGAAGGGCCGCCGCCCCCAGCACCCCACCCGCCTCACCGACATGGTCAAGGTGACAGAGAACGCGGTGCTTTTTAAGAGCTACCTCGACGGCTCGCGCCATGTGTTTACGCCCGAGCGCTCCATCCAGGTGCAGCACGGCCTCGGCGCCGACATCATCCTCTGCTTCGACGAGCTACCGCCCTTCCGGGCCGGCTACGACTACACCAGCGCCAGCCTGGAGCGCACCCACCGCTGGGCCGCCCGCTGCCTCGCCGCCCACCAGAAGCGTGAACCATCTGCGCTGCCCAACCCTGGCCAGCTGCTCTTCGGCATCGTCCACGGGGGTGTCTTCCCCGATCTGCGGCGGGCCAGCGCGGAGCATATTGGCGCCATGGGCTTCGATGGGCTCTGTATTGGCGGCTCGCTCGGCGGCGACAAGGCCCAGATGTATGAGGTCGTCGCGATGACGGTGCCACACCTGCCCGATGGCCTCGCGCGCCATCTGCTCGGCGTGGGCGACGTGGACGACCTGCTGGAAGGGGTGGCGCGGGGCATCGATATGTTTGACTGTGTGAGCCCCACCCGCCTTGGCCGTCACGGCGCAGCCCTGGTGCGCGACCAAGCGCGCCGCTGGCGCGTGAACTTGCAGAACGCGGCGCTGCGCGAGGACGACGGCCCGCTCCAGGCTGGCTGCGAATGCTACTGCTGCTGCAACTTCTCGCGGGCCTACATTCACCATCTCTATCGGGCCAAGGAGCTGCTGGGGATCAGGCTGGTGAGCCTGCACAACGTGGCGTTTCTGCTCGCCCTGATGGCCGAGGTGCGCGCGGCCCTTGCCGCAGGCAGCTTCGGCGCGCTCTACGAGGCCTGGCTGGGAAAGCCCCTGGCGGTAGACGCATAGCCGTCTGGATCGCGAAGGGCACGAACGGGCACGAACGTCTGGATCGCGAAGGGCGCGAACGGGCACGAAGGGCGCGAACCCGAAACCGAGCCTAGCCGGTTCGCGCCCTTCGCACCTATTCGCGCCGTTCGTGGTCCAAGCAGTTCGTGGCTTCGTCGTCCAGATCGCTCGGGTGCTCAGGCAGCTGTGGGTAACGCCTACGACAGGGCGCGCTTGGCCGCGTCGGTAGTGTCCTTGGCCGCATCCTTGGTGGCGTCCACCGCGTCGGCTGCCGCATCCTTGGTGGCGTCCACCGCGTCGCCCGCCGCATCCTTCGCATCGGCTGCCGCGTCCTTGGTGGCGTCCACGGCGTGCTCAATCGTCTCCTTGGCAGAGTCCACCGCATCGCCAGCGGCCGTCCGCACCTTGGCGATAAAGCCCGCCAAGCCGCCCTCTGCGCTGGCCGCCACGCCATGCACATCGATCGAGTGCTCATCGCCGGTCGTGCGCGTCACCACGGCGCCTTGGCTGCCCGACAGCGCGCTGTAGGCGACATCCTTGCCCGCCGCCAGCTGGGCCGCAATGTCGGCCGTAATCGCCTGCGCTGTTAGGTCGCCGCCCGCGCGCCGCAGCTCGGTGCGGACCTCATCGACGATGCTGAACTCGATCAGCGCCACGATCGCCGAGCTGCCGTTGGTGAGCGCTGTGCCGATCTGCTTCAGGCGATCGTCGGGGATGCCCGTGTCGACCAGCCTGGCCGCAAGCCCGCCGATAGCTGCGCCGGCCGCACCGCCCAGAGCCATGCCGATTGGGCCGCCGAAGATGCCGATCACGGCGCCCAGGGCTGCGCCCGAGGCCGCGCCCTTGCCGGTGCCCACGTCGCCGCGCTCCTTGATATGCAGCTTACCGGCGCTGTCGCGGCGCACGGTGGCCGCCGCATGGAGCTTCACCAGTTGCACGCGCTTCGCCAGCAGCAGATCGCTCAGCGCCTCGTCGGCGCCGTTCTCCGTCCGAAAAGCCGACACGATCAGCTCGGTGGGTGCGGTGTCACTCATCGCTTCACTCCTTCATAGTAGCTGCGCTGCACATGCATAAGACGCCCAGAGCTACAGGGGCGTCACCCTGATCACGGATACTGTAAGGCCACACGCTAGCCACCACCGCCCAGTGGTGCTAACCGTCGCCGCTTCTGGTACAATGCTGGTGGAGCGAGCGTAGCGTAACCAACGGAGGTTTCGCGATGACCTACTACCACCGGCTCGGCGAGCTGCCCCACAAGCGCCACACCCAGTTCCGCAAGCCCGACGGCGGGCTCTACCGCGAGGAGGTGATGGGCCTGGAGGGCTTCCACGGCATCCAGTCGATCCTCTACCATCACTTCCTGCCGCCCCGCGTGCTGCGCGCCGAGCTTGTTGGCTCGGCCAAAGTAGCGTACGCCGACTTCGGCCCGATCCGCCACCGCGCCTTCAGCACGGCCAACGTCCCCAGCGGCGGCGACGCCCTGGCCGCCCGCGTAACGCTCCTTGGCAACAGCGATGTTACGCTCGGCGTCAGTCGGCCCACCCGCAGCATGGAGCGCTTCTACCGCAACGCGCAGGCCTACGAGGTCTGGTTTGCGCACGAGGGCGAGGGCGTGCTGCGCTCGCAGTTTGGCGCCCTGCCATTCAAGAGCGGCGACTACCTGGTGATCCCGTTCGGCACCACCTGGCAGCTGGGGCTGACCAGCCCCGAGGCGCGCTTCTTCGTGATCGAGTCGCAGAGCCAGGTTGTGCCGCCACGGCGCTACCGTAACCAGTTCGGCCAGCTGCTGGAGCACGCGCCCTTCTGCGAGCGCGATATCGCCGCGCCGAGTGCGCTGGAGCCACACACCGAGCTTGGCGAGTTCGCCGTGGAGATCAAGGTGCGCGACCAGATCACGCGCCACACGCTCGACCATCACCCTTTCGATGTGGTGGGCTGGGATGGCTACCTTTACCCGTGGAGCTTTAGCATCCACGACTTCGAGCCGATCACGGGGCGCATCCATCAGCCGCCGCCCGTCCACCAGACCTTCGAGGGCAACAACTTTGTGATCTGCTCGTTCGTGCCGCGCCTGTTCGACTACCACCCGCAGAGCATCCCCGCGCCCTATAACCACTCTAACGTCAACTCCGACGAAGTGATCTACTACTGCGACGGCAACTTCATGTCGCGGCGCGGCATCGGCATCTCCGACATCACCTTGCACCCGTACGGCCTGCCCCACGGCCCGCAGCCTGGCTCCACCGAGGCCAGCCTTGGCGCAAAGGCGACCACCGAGCTCGCCGTGATGGTGGACACCTTCCATCCGCTGCATGTCACCACCGCTGCCATGGAGCTAGAGAAGCCAGAGTATATGAGCTCGTGGGGGGTTGGGGGGCCGGAGGGCTAAGGAGAGACCGAGAGACAAGGAGACCGGGAGACCGGGAGCGCCTGACGGCATGCATAGGCTGTCTCCTTGTCTCCTTGTCTCCTTGTCACGGAATATACACCTTCACCCCAGGGTAGATCAGATCCGGATTCGGGCCGAGCACATTACGGTTGGCGTGATAGATCTCGGGCCAGAAGATCTCGGTGCCGTAAGCGCGCTGGGCGATCCAGCGCAGGAAGTCGCGGGGCTGAATCGTGTAGTTGGCGCGCTGCCCGATCGGCCCGCGTACGGGCAGCGGGACGGCGACGATAGGGCGCGCGGTTGTGCCGGGCAGGGTGAGGCGTTGGCCTGGGAAGATCGCGTTCGGGTTAGCGCCGATAATGCGATAGTTCGCCTCCCAGATAGTGCCGGCATAGCGCGCATCGCCGTAGAAGCGCAGCGCAATCGTGCTTAGGGTGTCGCCCACGCGCACGACGTAGACCGCTGCAACCACGGGCCGCGTCGTTGGGCGGCCGCCGCCGGCCGGGCGGCCAGGCTGCGAGCCGGGCACCGCGCCGATCTGACCGCCGAAAGGCACGCCGTCCTGGTAGCCGGGGGGCTGCCGGTAGCCGGGGGGCGGGGGTGGCTGCTGGCCCTGGGCCGTGCGGCCCGGCGGGGGCGCTGGCGGCGCGATCACCTGATCAGCCAACGTGATCTGCGGCAGGCTCACGGCGGCCACCTGGTAGGCGAAGGCGGCGCTGGGCAGCTGCGTCACGCGCTGGAAGCGTAAGGCTACCGGTGCGGCGAGCACAGCGCTCGCGGCCACCGCTTGCTCCGTCAGCTCGAAGGCGGGCAGCGCGGCAGGGGCGGCAGGGGCGGCAAGCAGGCGGCTGAGCAGCGCCTCGTCGGAGCTGGTGGGCGCGGCGAGCAGCCGCGCCAGCAGCGCGCGGTTGGCCGTAGGCGCGGCGGCGGCAACGCGCACGCTGCCTAGCGCTCCGCTCGCGGCCATAGCAGCCGGGGCAGTGGCGCTGCTATGCACGACAGCTAGCGAGGCGCGCACAGGCGCCGCGCCCACGCTCGACGCCACAATGCCACCCGCGAGCAGCACTGTGGCGGCTACGGCCAGCGGCCTGCCAAAGCTATTGCCTGGCACAGCTGCGCCGCGCCGCACCGCCACGTTGCGCGCTGCGCGCGAGCGCCGCCCGGTTTGTGGCAGCGGGCCGAGACGAGCCGGCGCCGCCCATGGGGCTGGGGCAAGTGTGCGCGGCGTCTGCGGCGGGGCGGCCAGCAGATTCTCTAGCAGCGCGTATGCGTCCGACGAGCGTGCCCCCTCCGAATGCACATGCATTGGTCTACTCCATCTTACTATTCACTTGCCCAGTGTGCTGCCAACAAGCATAGCATACCCTGCCCCATGATCAAGCGGACTTTTGGCGGAGCAGCACGTTTTGACAACCGGCGACCGACGACCGACGACCGACGCCTTGTGCAGGCGCGCTATAGCGCGCCCCTACGCCGCCTGTCCACCGTCCACCGTCTACCGTCCACCGTCCACCGCCCACCGTCGCAACCTAGCTGCCCGCCCCCGCCCGCGCCACCAGCAATGCCAGCAGCGCCGTGCGCGGCACGATGCTCGCCGGGTCGACGTACTCGCGCGGGCTGTGGTCCTCGCCGCCCACAGGGCCAAGGCCATCCAGCACGGGCAGCCCCGCGCCGGCCAGCAGGTTTGCGTAGCTCACGCCGCCCGTGGCTGCATCGCCGATGGTGAAGCCGAGCGCCTGGGCACATGCTTTTGCCAGCTCGGCGAGGCGCAGGATTGCGGGCGTGCGGGCCATCGGCGCGAAGGCCCAGCCGTCGCCCACCGTGGTGCTCGTTCCCGGCACCAGCCCCTCGGCCGCAATCGCCCGGATCGCCGCCTCTACCGGGGTCATGTCTTCGGGGCGCACCACCCGCACGTCCACCTTCGCCCAAGCCCGATCCGGCACGGCGTTGGGCACACTGCCACCACCGATCACGCCGACGTTCACGGTGACGCCGGGCCAGCGCCCGTTGAGCGCCTGGAGCGCCACGATCTGGCGTGCAAGGGCCAGCACCGCGCTCGCGCCCTTCTCCGGCTCCACCCCGGCGTGGGCGGCGCGCCCCTGCACGTCGAAGCTGAAGAGCCCGTTGCCCTTGCGCGCACTCACAATGTCGCCATTCTCACGGCCGGCCTCCAGCACCAGGGCCAGATCGTACTGCGGCGCAAGGGCGCGCAGCATCGCCCCGGAGGCGCGCGAGTCGGTCTCCTCGTCGCCCCCACAGACCACGCTGAGCGTCGCGAAGCTGCTCGGCGCCAGCTCGGCCAGGGCCGCTGCCGCGTAGAGCCCGGAGAGCAGGCCGCTCTTGTTGTCGGCGCTGCCTGGCGCCAGGAGCTGGCCGCCCTCACGGCGCATGGGCCGCTCGGCCGCCACGCCAAGCGGGTAGACCGTATCGAGGTGCGCCACGAGCATAGCTCGCAGCTCACCCGTGCCGCGCACCGTGGCCACCAGCCCATCGCCCGCCTGCGGATCGGGGAAGTGGGCCAGCTCCCAGCCGCGCGCGGTGGCCCAGCGCTGCACCCAGAGGCCCGCCTCGTCTACGCCAGGCTTGTGGTTGGTGGGGCACTCGATGGCGCAGAGCTGCCGCAGCTCCTCGATGTACCGCTCCAGCCGTGGCTCCAGCCAGGCGCCGAGCGCGGTGGGTAGATCGGACATGCTTATCCTCCTGATGGCAGCTGCGCTGTTGGTAGATAGGGTGGGTCGACCCGCTATGATACCATTTGCGCAGCGGATCGTGCGCGGGCGCTGCCGCCCCGCGCCAAGGCGAGCCTTGAACAGTAGCCCCTCTAGACAGACCCCCACCAGTTGGGGTAAACTAAACCAAGCGCATACCGCAGGGCTTTATGGACCAGCAGCCACAGCAGATCACTATCCTGGTCGTCGCCGCCCACCCCGACGACATCGAGTTTGGCCTCGCCGGCAGCATTGCCCGCTGGACGAGCGAGGGCCACCGTGTGGTCTACTGTCTTGTTACCGACGGCGCCGCCGGCTCTAATCAGCCCGACGCCGACCTACGCGCCCTCGCCGAGCTCCGCCGCCAGGAGCAGCTCGCCGCAGCTCAGGTCGTCGGTGTCCACGAGGTGCGCTTCCTCGGCTACGCCGATGGCACGCTCCAGCCCACCCTCGATCTACGCCGTGAGCTCACCCGCCTGATCCGCGAGCTGCGGCCCTTCCGCGTAGTCTGCCAGGACCCCACCACGGTCTTCTTTAGCAACAACTACATCAATCACCCTGATCACCGCGCCGCCGGCGAGGCCACAATCTACGCCGTCTTCCCCAGCGCCGAGACGCGCCCGATCTTCCCGGAGCTGCTCAGCGAGGGCTACGAGCCACACCACGTGAGCGAGCTTTACCTCGATCTGACCCTCGCCCCCGATACCTACGTCGATATCTCCGACAGCATCGAGCGCAAGCTCGCCGCGCTGCGCTGCCACGCCACCCAAGTTGGCCCCGAGGTCGAGCCATGGGTGCGCGAGTGGGGCGCCGAGGCCGGTGTGAAGGCGGGCTGCGCCTACGCCGAGGCCTTCCGCGTGATGCGCCTCGTCGATAATTAGCCTCGCGGGAACTGCCCTCCGCCGGACGGTTGGCGCCCAGCGCCAGGCGCTCCGGCATCGCTGTATCTCGCGCCGTTTTACCGTATCCCAGCGAGAAAGGATACTCTGTTGGAAGTTTGATACCCGCAGCGACTCGCCTGTGTCAGGGCCGTGTGAGTCGCCGCCGCGCCCGCCGAGACGACCTGCTGGATGCGTAGCATACAAAACGCGTCCGACGCCCAAGCGACGCTACACCGGCCCTTCGTCGCCTCGCCGTCACTCGTCTGCTCGGCCCGGTGCGCCGCCCTGCAAATCTCGTCCGCGCCAGCGTCGGGGCAATGTGCCTACGATGTGAACGCCCACCGGTACCGCTGCGCTATCGCAGCCGCGCCACTCAGGCGCGTCGTGTTCACGGTCGCGGACTTCATATGGAGCATATATGTCCACACTTAATCAGAGCCAGCAGCAGACCCTCGCCGAGAATGTCTGGCTGCACTTCTTCCAGATGGGGCACATGGCCAGTCTTGGCGCGCGGCCCACCGTGCTCGTCCGTGGAGCCGGGTCGCGCGTATGGGATCAGGAGGGTAACGAGTATCTCGATGGCCTCTCCGGTCTGTTCACGGTCAACGTCGGCTACGGCCGGCGCGAGATCGCCGAGGCGATGACGGCCCAGCTCGCCGAGATCGCCTATGTCTCCCCCTTCAGCTTCCCCAGCCTCCCCATGATCGACCTGTCGGCGCGCCTCGCCGCCATCGCCCCCACCGGCCCCCGCTCGCGCGTGTTCCTCACCACCGGCGGCAGCGATGCCGTGGAGAGCGCCCTGAAGATCGCCAAGGCCTACCAGCGTCGGCGCGGCTTCCCCGAGCGCACCAAAGTGATCGCCCGTCGCAGCTCGTACCACGGCACGAGCATGGGCGCGCTCTCGGTGAACGGCGTCACCTCGATCCGCAACGGCTTTGGCCCGCTGGTGCCCGGCGCCCGCCACGTGCCGGTGCCCTACAGCTACCGCTGCGAGTTCTGCGGGGGCGACTGTGTGGGCGATGCCTGCGCCCTGCGCTGCGCCGCCGAGGTCGAGCGCCTGATCGAGTTCGAGGGCCCCGAAACGGTCGCCGCGATCATTATGGAGCCGGTGCAGAACTCCGGCGGCGCCATTGTCTCGCCGCGCGCCTACCTCCAGCGCGTGCGCGAGATCTGCGACCGCCACGGGATTGTCTTTATCTCCGACGAGGTGATCTGCGGCTTCGGGCGCGTGGGCGGCTGGTTTGGCTCTGCCGAGATGGGCGTGCGGCCGGATATCGTCACCTGTGCGAAGGGTCTCACCAGCGGCTACGCCCCGCTCGGCGCCGCGATTGTGCGCCAGGAGATCGCCGACGCCTTTGTGAGCGATAGCGACGCCGACAAGCTGATGCACGGCGTCACTTTCGGCGGCCACCCTGGCTCGTGCGCCGCCGCCCTCGCCAACCTCGACATCCTGGAGCGCGAGGGGCTGCCCCAGCGCTCCCGCGTGCTCGGCGACTACATGATGCGCGAGCTGCGCGCCGCCGTCGGCGAGCACCCCAATGTGGGCGAGGTGCGCGGCATGGGCATGTTCATGGCCGTGGAGCTCGTGCGCGACCGGGCCACCCGCGAGTCGCTGGCCGAGGAGAAGCTGATGGGATGGCTCTCAGACCAGCTCAAGCGGCGTGGCCTGATCTGCCGCGCCGACGATCGGCTTGAGCCAGTCATCCAGCTCGCGCCGCCCCTGGTGCTCACCCACGAGGAGGCCGACCGCTGCGTCGCCATCGTCGCCGACGCCATCCACGCCCTCGGGCGCAAGCTCGGCACCGCCCCCATGTTGGTGCAGATCCCTAGCCCAAGCGGGCTCGCTGTGGCGGCGGACTAGGCGTGATAAGGAGACCGCCCTTGCTGCGCGCGGGCTGGAGACAAGGAGACCGGGAGCGCCTAACGGAGTACGAGGGGTCTCTCCCGGTCTCCTTGTCTCCTTGTCTCCTTGTCTCCCGGTCTCCTTGTCTCC
>JAYUYB010000349.1:0-4326 GCA_043752655.1 Chloroflexota bacterium | reverse complement strand
GGCGCGGCGAGCAGGAAGTTGATGTCGTCGAGATCGGTCACCTTCGGTTCGTTCATGGCCTCATCGTACCGCAGGTTGGTCCAACTGCGTAAGTCCTATGCTATATAACTAGCTTCTGGTCTATCGAACACGTCGTATTGCGCTTACAGCTACGTAATGCTTACCGTTCGCTTAAATCTGGACAAGGTTCGCACAATCGGGTAGGCTCGTGGAATGAGCGAGCAACCGACGATACACACGGAACGGGTGGATGACGTGCCACTGCTGCTGGCCCACATGCAACGTCTGGGGCTGCCCACCATTCTGGACGCCCACTTTCCCGCGCACGGCAAGCATCAGGGGTTGAGCCTGGGCTGGCTCGCGACGGCGTGGCTGGCCCACGTGCTGTCGCGCGCTGACCATCGGCTCAATCGGGTGCGCCCCTGGGCGGACCAGCGTACCACCACCCTGAACGCGGTGCTGCCGCAGCCGCTGCGGCCCACCGACCTGACCGACGACCGTCTGGCGGATGTCCTGGATGCGCTCAGTGACGACGCCCGCTGGGCCGCCTGCGAGGGTGCGCTCAACCAGCACATCCTGCGCGTCTATGACCTTACGCCCCGCATCGTGCGCGCGGTAGAACTCGGCGTAGTCGAACCAGGGGCCGGGACCCCAGTACCAGGTGCGGCCACCGCGCACGGCCTCGTGGTCGGTGCGGGCCCAGGCTTGCTCGAAGCCGGGGTCGGCGAACTGGGCGCGCGTGCCGTCGAAGGGCGCGGCGCCTGTGGGGGCGGCGCCAGCGACGAGTGAGAACGCGAGCAGCCCTGCGGCAAGGGCCGCGCCTTTGCTGCGAAGCCAGAGAAGACGCATTGGGCACCTCCTAATTGCAGATTGTAGATTGCTGATTGGGCAACGTGTGGGGATGCGCTCCCACAGTGAACGCCGTGCATCTACAGCCAGAGTGTACCGCTCTGGGGTGCGGAATAGAATGAAGGCGGCTTCGCCGCGCGCTCGTGGGCGGCTGACACGGGCGTGAGAGCGCTGTCAGGTTGACGAAGGGCGCGACGGCGGTATCATAGGGGCGCACTAAGCAGAGGGAGAGCCCATGAACACGCAGCAGCAGCAGGCCCTCGCCCGCCTGCGCCAGCTTCTCGCAAACCCCGCCTCGCACCCGGACGCCATCGCGGAGAGCTATGTGGGCGTGCTGAGCGAGCAGTTGCTCCAGTTTGCGTGCCAGGCTAGCGGGCGCGACGGCCCCGGCGTGGTGGAGATCGACCTGCGCGGCATCGATCTGCGCAACGCCACAGGCACCGCGCCGATCGCCTACTACCCCGCCGACTCCGGCACCGACGATTGGCCGCCCAACCTCGACGAGCTGCTAACCGACTACGACCCGCGCCGCGAGGCGGTGGTGCTGCTCTTCCAGGATGGCTCGGGGCCGCAGATCTTTGTGCTGGAGTAGGGCACCGCTAAGGCATGGTATACTCTTGCCGCAATCTGCAATATGCAATGAATCAGGGGAACATAATGGAGCGCGCACTCATTATTCTGAAGCCCGACGCTGTGCAGCGCGGGCTGATTGGGCCAATTCTCTCGCGGCTAGAGCAGCGCGGCCTGAAGCTGCACGGCCTAAAGCTGATGCAGGTGGACGAAAGCCTCGCCCGTCGGCACTACGCCGAGCACGAGGGCAAGGGCTTCTTCGCCGGCCTAGTTGGCTACATCACCTCGGCGCCCGTGGTGGTGGCCGTGGTGGGCGGGCCAGCCGGTACTGTCGAGCTGATCCGCGCAATGGTCGGCGCCACTAACCCCGCCAAGGCCGCCCCCGGCACGATCCGCGGCGACTTCGGCCTCGAGATCGGCCGCAACCTCATCCACGCCTCGGACTCGCCAGAGAGCGGTGAGCGCGAGAGTGCGCTCTTCTTCACGCCCACAGAGCTGATCAGCGCGTGGAGCCGCGCTGGCGACCCCTGGATCTACGAGTAGCTTTAGATGGAGACACGCCGCTGGCGCGAGTATAACTGGCCAATGTTGGTCTGCGTGCTGGTGCTGCTGGTGATCGGCGTGCTGGCGGTGTACAGCGCCACGCTCACAGCTGTGGCGCTCAATGGCGCGCCGCTCAGCACGCTCTTCCCGCGCCAGCTCGTCTACATCGGCGTGGGCCTCGCCGCGATGTTCCTGGTGACGCTGCTCGACTACAGTTTGCTCTCCAGCCTGGCCCGCCCGATCTACCTCGCTGTGATCGCCCTGCTGGCGGCGGTGCTCGTGGTGGGCCAGATCAACGAGGGCGCCCAGAGCTGGATCGCGATCGGCCAGCGCACCTTCCAGCCCGCCGATCTGGCCAAGCTGGCGCTGATCCTTGCCCTGGCCGCCTACTGGCAGCAGTTCGACACCAGGCGCGGCAGCTGGCCCGTGCAGCTCGGCGGCCTCGCGATCACCGCTGTGCCCCTGCTGCTTGTGCTGGTGCAGCCCGACCTTGGCACCGCCATGGTGATCGCCATGATCTGGCTGGTGATGGCCTGGGGCGCCGGGATCAGGCTCGGCCAGCTGCTGGCCCTGGCCTTGCTCACACTGCCAGTTGCCTACCTGGCTTGGCGCTCCGACGCGCTGCTCGACGACTATCAGAAGCGGCGTCTGCTCACCTTCTTCTACCTGCTCACCGACCCTACAAAGGTGGATTTTAACGACGGCTACAATGTGATCCAGGCGCTGGGCGCGATCGGGCAGGGCGGCTGGTTCGGCGCGGGCCTCACACGCGGCATCTTCAGCCAGGGCAACTATGTGCCTGTGCAGCACACCGACTTTATCTTCGCCGTGATCGGCGAGGAGATGGGCTTTGTCGGCGGCGTGGTGCTGATCACCTTCCAGGCTCTGCTGCTCTGGCAGATCCTCAGCGTGGCCTCGGCCGCCCGCGATACGTTTGGTCGCCTGCTGGCCCTCGGTGTGTTTGGGCTGCTCTTCGCCCACATGCTGATCAATGTGGGCATGAACCTCAGCCTGCTCCCCGTGACCGGCCTGCCGCTCCCATTTATCTCCAGCGGCGGCACCTTCATGATCACCGTGCTCACCGCGATCGGCCTGCTTCAGAGCGTAGCCCTGCGGCGGCGCAAACTGGTGTTTTAAGGCGCAGGAATCCGAGCGTCGCGCCTGTCTGCGCTACAGCATGCGCTCCACCGCATCTAGCGTAGGTAGATTGCCGCGCCCGCCGAGGCCCGCGCAGCTGATGGCGGCCGCAGCACTTGCGAAGCGCACCGCGCGCCGGATCGGGTCGCCGCGCAGCACGGCGAAGAGCAGCGCGCCGTGAAACACATCGCCCGCGCCGGTGGTGTCGAGCGGCGTGATCGCGAAGGCCGGCGTGTGGAAAAGCTCGCCCGCGTCGGCGCACCAGCTGCCTGCCGCCCCGCAGGTGACGAGCGCCAGCCGCCCGAAGCGCGCGTGCAGCGCCTGGGCCGCCTCGCCCGCGTCGGCGAGGCCCGTCACCTCGTGGGCAAAGCGTTGCGAGACGACCATCAGGTCGCAGAGCGGCAGCAGCGCAAGCGTCTGCTCGCGCACCCGCTCGGCGTCGATCATCACCAGGCCGCCTGCGGCGCGCATCCAGCGGGCGGCCTGCATGGCGGCGGCGGGGATGTGCGTGTCGAGCGCCAGGGCGCGCGCCGAGCTGATCAGCGCCTGCTCTAGCACGATCCCGTCGAGCACGGCGCGATCATTGTGCCAGAAGATCGTGCGCCGGTCGCGACCGGGCTCGGCCAGGGCGAAGGCGACGTGCGAACTGCCAGGGCGCACCTGCATGCCGACGGGATCGACGCCCGCTGTGCGCAGGCCCTCTAGAATGCGCGCCCCGTACGCATCGTCGCCGACGGCGCCGGCCATGGCCGTGCTGGCGCCAAGGCGGGACATTGTCGCCAACGCTGTAGCCACAGGGCCGCCGCCCATCTCCAGCCAGCGCGCCACCGGCTGCTTGATGCCGAGCTGCGGCTCGGCCGCCGCCACCGCGACCATGTCTAGTGAGGCGATCCCGACGCCGACCACATCGTAGGCCATGTTTCCACCTTACCAACCCCGGCGCAACGTGCTACTATATCCATCCCGAAACACCGCCGCATCATCGTAGCATACACGCGGAGCCTAGATGTCGACCGACACGACCGCCACGCTCGCGGGAGGAGCCCCGACCAACGAGGCCGCGCTGCTGCGCCTTGCGCTGGCCGATGCGCGCATATCGGTTGCGCTGGCGGATCTTCAGCTGCGCTATGTCTGGGTTGCGAATCCCCCGCCCCTGCTCCAGCTGTCGGATCTGATCGGGAGGAGCGACGGCGAGCTGTTTGGGGCGGCTGGCCTGGCGCTGGCCCA
>JAYUYB010000348.1:0-1599 GCA_043752655.1 Chloroflexota bacterium | reverse complement strand
CGATCCACTGCACCACGCGCTCCTGTGGCTGGCGGGCGATCAGCTCGGAGATGACGTTTGTGTCCAGCAGGTAGTTCACAGCGCAATGCCCTCACGGGCCGGGCCTGGATCACGCGTGAGGTCGAGCTCGTCGCCCACAGCTGCCAGCGGCGACTCACGAAAAAAGGTTGATATGTTCTGCTGATTCAGCAGCAGTTTGCGGTATTCTGCATACGACAGTATGATCGCGGTCTCGACGCCGCGCCTGGTGATAATTTGCGGCCCCTGCGTAAGCGCTTCGTCAACCAGCTCGCTGAACCTGCTCTTTGCCTCTTGCAGTTGCCATACGCGGCTCATACGCTCTCCTTCTGACTAGTCAGTCTAGGCATTATCATAAATGGCTGCCGCCGCTGTGTCAAGTGGAGCGTGCGCGTTCTCGCAAACGATCCGCCCCAGGAGCCTCACCCCATGACCGTACCCCAGCAGCAGGCCTTCCTCGCAGCCCTGCAAGCCTGTGCCGTCGAGCTCACCAGCGCCTTCGCCCAGCTTGTGAAGGCGAACCCCGAGGATCAGCTGAAGGGGCCAATCGCGACGCTGCTCAAGGCAGCGGGCGCCGCCCTGGGCGTGAAGCAGGTGCAGGTGCTCACCGAGGTGCAGGTGGCCGAGATCGGCGGTCGCCCCGACATGGGCCTCACTGTGGGCGGCCTGCTCTCCGGCTACGTCGAGCTGAAGGCGCCGGGCAAGGGCGCCAACCCCGATAAGCTCAAGGGCGACGATAAAGCGCAGTGGGAGAAGTTCAAGAATCTGCCGAACCTGATCTACACCGACGGCAGCGAGTGGGCGCTCTTCCACAGCGGCGCCCCCGTGGGCAAGCGCCTACGCTTTGTGGGCGATGTCTGTGCCGCTGGCGCTGGCGCCGTGAGCGCCGAGAACGCCGCCGCGCTGCTCGAGCTGCTGCGCGAGTTTCTGGGCTGGCAGCCGATCACGCCTTCCACGCCGCGTGGCCTCGCCGCCCTGCTCGCCCCGCTCTGCCGCCTGCTGCGTGAGGATGTGCTCCTGGCGCTGAAAAACCCCGCCTCGAACCTCGCCAGCATGGCGAACGACTGGCGGATCTATTTCTTCCCCGAGGCCGACGACCGCCAGTTCGCCGACGCCTACGCCCAGACGCTCACCTACGCGCTGCTGCTCGCCCGCGTGTCCGGCGCCAGCGATCTCTCCATCGCCCAGGCCGCCAAGACGATCCGCCCCGGCCATAAGCTGCTCGCTCGCACCTTGGAGATCCTCGGCGACCCCACGGCCCGCGAGGAGATCGCGGTGCCCACCGAGCTACTTGAGCGCGTGATGACGGCGGTTGACCCCGCGATCTTCAAAAAGCACCCCAGCGACCCCTGGCTCTATTTCTACGAGGATTTCCTGGCCGCCTACGACCCGAGGATGCGCAACGACCGCGGCGTCTACTACACGCCTGTGGAGGTTGTGCGCTGCCAGGTGCGCCTGGTGGCCCAGCTGCTCGCCGAGCGCTTCGACAAGCAGTTCTCGTTTGTCGATGACGGTGTGATCACGCTCGATCCTGCCACCGGCACGGGCACCTACATCCTCGCCGCCATGCAGCACGGCCTG
>JAYUYB010000347.1:0-1600 GCA_043752655.1 Chloroflexota bacterium | reverse complement strand
ATCAATCTCTCGATCCCGGAGCAGACTCAGAATGGGCGCACCTTCCGGCTCTCTGGCCAGGGCATGCCCGCCCTGCGCGCCGAGCGCAAGGGCGATCTCTACGTGAGCGTGCAGGCCCAGCTACCAGCACAGCTCAGCGCCCGCGAGCGCGAGCTCTTCGAAGAGCTGCGCCAACTCGCCGATAGCCGATAGCCGATGTTCTACTGCGCCCCCACGATGTCGCGCCGGGTGAGTGCGTACCACGCGCCGTAGCCGAAGAGCACGCAGTAGGCGCCGACCACCAGCGTGGCCTGAAGGGGCGAGGGGAGCGTCGCTAGGTTGAGGCCGCCTGCCAGCGCCGCCTGATCCACGCCAAAGAGCTGGCTGTTTTGCACCACCAGCGTGTTGATGTTTGGCTGGAGCAGCAGGTTCACCAGCAGCAGCAGCGTGTCGCTGACCATGCCGAGCGAGCCGAGCGAGCCCGCGCTCACGTCTAGGGCAAGGAAGCTCAGACCGCCCCCCAATCCTGCTAGCACCGAGCGCCCAAACGCGGCGCACGAGAGCGTCGCCAGCAGGTACGGCAGGATCACGTAGAGCGCCCGCGCAAGCCCAAGCGGCAACGCCAGCAGGTCGCGGGCGGTGAGCGTGGAGGGCAGCCCGAGCCACGCACCGGCCACCAGGGCGATCAGGGCGCCCGCCGCCAGGGCGAGCAGCGACGCCAGCAGCAGCGCCAGCAGCAGCGCCAGCAGCTTTGCCAGCAGGTATGCCCCGCGCTGCGGCGATCTGCTTAACATAACTCTGAGCGTGCCCCAGCTATAGTCGCTGCCAAGGGCCCCGGCCGCGAGGATCACCGCCATGATCCCGCCGGTGCCGTTGATCTGCCCGAGCACAGCCCCAAAGACGCCAGGAAAGCTGAGCTGGCGCCGATACTGCTCCAGCTGCTCGGGGCGCAGCAGCGCCAGCGTCGCCCCGCCCTCCGCGCTCAGCCGCACAATTACGGCCGCAAGCGCAAGGTACAGCGTCGTCAGCCCCAGGAACAGCGCCAGCAGCGCCCAGGCCAGCGGACGCTTGCGCAGCTTCAGCCACTCGGCCGCGAAGAGATTGGCGAGCATGGGGGGGCTCCGGTGACAGGGTGACAGGGTGACAGGGTGAGGTCTGTGGGTTGGGACGGTGGACGGTGGACGGTGGGGCCAGCAATAGGCCGGAAATCTGCGTCATCTGCGTCATCTGCGGATAAAATGCCCGGAGTGCGGCCTGTCCCCTGTCTCCCTGTCCCCTCGTCTATTGTACAATCCCCTGAGGAGAAGGTTCCTATGACGCCACAGACCACAAATCGACGCCGCGTGCCGCCCGCGCTGCTCTGGCTCGCGGTCCCGCTCCTGCTTGCTGGGCTAGCCTTCGCCTGGTGGACGATCAGCCCACTTTTTCTCAACACTCGTGTCGATGAGGCCTTCCCGACCACTGTCGCTGCGCCCACCGTGGCCGCCGTCGTCGTGGTTGCGCCCACGGTCGCCCCTGCGTTGCCCACCGCCGTCGCTGTGGTCGAGGTGGCGCCTACCGTTGCCCCTGCGCTGCCAACTGCCGCGCCAGTGCAGCCAACCGCCATCGCCGAGCCTGTGGC
>JAYUYB010000346.1:0-1605 GCA_043752655.1 Chloroflexota bacterium | reverse complement strand
GTGGCCCCGCCCGAGATCGAGACGGGCGACATCCACAAGGGCGCGCTGCCCTTCGTGGTCATCCAGGTGCTGGTCCTCATCTTCGTGATGCTCGTTCCCGGCACGGTGCTCTGGCTCGTAAATATTGCCCAAAGGTAAGCTTGGGGCGCAGCATGCTGCGCCCTGACGCGTCATCAGCCGGCACGCAAGAAGCCCCCGATCCACCGTGGATCGGGGGCTGTGTGCTGCGCTCCGAGCGCGAGCTGGCTGCGCTTATACCGGGGTCTTGATCTTCGAGAAGACGTACTGTTCGAAGGCCGACTGGTTGAGCTTCATCCAGGTGTAGATACGCTCGCGGAAGGGCTTCCAGCCGTCGTAGACAGCCTTGAAGTCGGCGTCTTTACTGGCGAAGTCGTCGTAGAGCGCGAAGGCCGCCGTCTCGGCTGCGGTGAGGATCTCGGGGCTGTAGGCGCGCAGCTTGGTGCCGCCAGCGATCAGCTTGTCGAGCGCCTCGTTATTGCGGGCGTCGTAGCGGGCCAGCATAATCATGTTCGCCTCGTGGCAGGCCGACTTCAGGATCTCCTGGTACTCCTTGGGCAGCTTGTTCCACTCGTCTAGGTTGACCTGCACCTCCAGCGAGGGGCCTGGCTCCCACCAGCCTGGGAAGTAGTAGAAATCGGCCACCTGATTGAAGCCTAGCTTCTCATCATCGTAGGGGCCGACGAACTCGGCCGCGTCGATGGCGCCCGTCTGGAGGGCCTGGAAGATCTCGCCTCCGGGAAGCACCTGCACCGTTACGCCGAGCTGCGTCATCACCTGGCCGCCGAGGCCGGGGATGCGCATCTTCAGGCCGTTCAGGTCGGCGACGGTGTTGATCTCCTTGCGGAACCAGCCGCCCATCTGGGTGCCGGTGTTGCCCGCCGGGAACTGGATCACATTAAAGAGCTTGGCGTAAATCCCCTGAAGCTGCGACAGGCCGCCGGCCTCAAACAGCCAGGAGTTCTGCTGCTGCGCCGTGAAGCCGAAGGGCAGCGCGGTGCCAAACGCCGTAGCGGGGCTCTTGCCGATGTAGTAGTAGGACGCGGTGTGGCCTGCGGCTACGGCGCCCTGGGCGACTACGTCGAGCACCTGGAGAGGTGGGGCGAGCTCACCGGCCACGCGCGGCGTGATCTGGAACATGTTGTTCGTCATGGCCGCCACGCGCTCGGCTGTCACCACGGCGCCGCCGTAAATCGTGTCGAGCGCGATCGGCCAGCTGGTGGCCATCTCCCACTCGACGGCGGGCAGCGACGAGGATTGGGCTGGCGCCTGGGCTTGCGGGGCGGTTGGCGCAGCGGCCTCGGCGGCGGTGGCTTCGGCGGCGGTGGGGGCCGCAGCGGCGGTGGTGGGGGCATCGCTGCCGGTCGCCGCAGTGGGCGGCGCCTGCTGGGTGGAGGGCGGGCCGGCCGCGCAGGCAGCCAGGGTCAGGCCGAGGCCACCGAGCACGCCAGCCGCCGAGCCACGAAGAAACTCACGTCGTTTCATGCTTTGCTCCTGAGCAATGTTAACTTCCTCACCGGGGGAATCCGTATGAGTTCATTATAGACCACTTTTCGTAGAACAAGTAGCTACAGCAGCAGCAGGACA
>JAYUYB010000345.1:0-4339 GCA_043752655.1 Chloroflexota bacterium | reverse complement strand
TGGCCGCCTGGGCCACGGCGGTCTCGGTGGCGTGGATCTGCTCCAGCACGCCCTGCTGCCCCTCGGCGCGCGAGGTCGCCTGGATCGCGACGATCACGGCTGTCTGGGCTGCGCCGGTGGCGGCCGGGTCGGCCTGGGGCGCCCTGCCGGGGCCGAGCAGCCAGAGACTCACGGCGGCCACGAGGGCGAGGCCAAGCCCTGTGACGGGCAGGAGCCAGGCGGGGCGACGCGGGGCAGCGGGTGCGGGAGGCATCCCCTGAGTAAGCACCTGGGTTGTGGAGGCGGCGGGCGCCTGGCGGAGGCCGGGTATCACTGTGGGGAGGACAGTAGTGGCGGCGCCCGCAGCGCTGCCGCGCGGGGCGGCGGCGAGCTCGGCCTGCACGGCGGCGGCGCTCGCGGGCCGGTTGCCGATGCTGAGGGCCATGCAGCGCTGGATAATGTCGCTGACGGCGCGGGGCACCTGCGGGTTCAGCTCGGCCAGGGGCCGCAGCGGGTCGGGCAGGCCCTGGAGCACGGCGGAGGCACGCTCCAGCGCGTTGAGCGGCACAGTGTTGGTGAGCAGAGCGTAGGCCGTGGCCGCCAAGCTGTAGAGATCACTGCGCGAGTCGGTGCCGGTGCCCTGGATCTGCTCCATGGGGGCGTAGTAGGGCGTGTAGCCAAACAGGCTGGCGCCGGGGGTCTGGGTGGCGTCGAGGCCGGTGGTGCCGCCCTTGGCGAGGCCAAAGTCGAGCAGGATGATCTCGCCGCGCGGGGTGAGCTTAAGATTTTGGGGCTTGATGTCGCGGTGGACGATCGGGGGCTGCTGGGTGTGCAGATAGTCCAGGGCATCAAGTAGCTTATCGAGCCAGGGCAACACCTCGCTGGGGCTAAACGGCGCGCCGCGCTGGGCTAGGAGCGCCGCGAGGTCGCCGCCAGGGATGAACTGCATCACCAGGAAGTGGCCGTCGCGCTCGACGAAATAGTCGCTGACGACAGGCAGGGAGGGGTGGCGTAGCGAGGAGAGCAGGCGGGCCTCGCGGGCGAAGGCCTCGTCGAGCAGCTCGCTGCGTACCAGCGTCTGCTTGAGGGCCAAAGTGCTGCCGAGGCGCGTGTCCACCGACTCGTAGACGGCGCCCATGCCGCCACGTCCGATCTGGCGCACAATGCGGTAGCGTCCGTAGACGATGGTGCCAGGGGCGAGCGAGTCGGGCGGGATTGTCATAGTTTACGTGACTCTGGTGCAGCGCGCGTTGCTCGCCCAATGGGAGGATTTTTCACCCAAAGTATAGCACGCCGGATTTACCCAAGCAGCAGAAAGCTCACGAGCACGGCGGCGATCACGATCAGAAAGCCGATCGCGCAGAGGTAGACCACACGCTCCCAGTTAAAGAAACGCCAGTCGGGGGGGATGTGGTTCTCGTAGCCGTAGATAGCGAGCTTGTAGAGCCCGCCCTCGCCGGACTTGCCGAGGTCGAAGACAATCTCGGAGACGGGGATGACGCTCACGCTCAGCTCGCTCATCGCCACGTGCGTCTGGTCGTCTACGCGCGCATGCGCCTCGCGGACAAGCGCGTCGAGGCGCGGGATGAGCGCCCACTCGGGGCGGAAGCCGCCAGCCTGGCGCTGGCTGTAGACCAGCTCGGCCTTGCAGGTGCGGGCAAGCCAGCGCTCGTCGAGGGTGGGCAGATCGTCCTGGGCCTGGAGCAGCTGGGCCGCGCGGCTCCAGCGGAAGAACTGGCGCTGCACCAGGCGCCCGATGCCGCTGCAGTGCGCGCAGTTTACGCCGCCGCGCCCGCTGCACGTGGGGCACGGCACCAGCACCTGCTCGGTGCGCTCGGCGGGCGCGCCTGCCGTGGCGGCGACGGTGCGCTGGGCGCCTGTGGCGGCGACGCTGCGGGCCACGTAGATGCGCTGCTTGCCGCTACAGTGGGGGCAGACGGTCGTACCGCGCCCGCTGCAATCCTGGCAGACGACGATGCGGGTGGAGCCAGGGACAGCGATGCGGGCGCCGGGCTCGTCCTCGAAGACCTTGGGCTGAGGCAGCTTCACGGCCCAGCGCTCGAGCTCCGGCTCCAGCGGGAAGACCTGGGCCTGCTTGTCGGGCTCCTCCTCGCTCTCGGCGGGGCTGCGGCGCTCGTAGAGCACGCGCAGGCGGTAGAAGTAGACGTTGTGGCTGCCGAGCTTGTGGAGCCGGGCGAGGCGACCGAGCAGTGGACGACGGCGCAGGCGATCCTGTGCGGCCCACGCATCCAGGACAGCGGCGACGGCGGCGGGGTTGCGCAGCTCGTCGGCGCGACGATGGGCGCGGTCGATCGGGGCGCGGATCAGGTCCGAGCCGAGGATCTGCTCGACGGCGTTGGGCTCTACGCCGCCGGCCTGAAGCTGGACAGGCGCGGCGGCGGGGCCGTGGCCCACAACAATCTGGGTGGCGCCCTCGTGGCGCTGAAAGATGCGGTCGAGCTCATCCACAGCGGCGCGGGCCGAGGGGAAGCGCTGGGTTGGGTCGATGGCAAGCATTGTCCGCAGCACGCGATCAAGCTCAGCGGGCATGCCGCTCACGCCGCGCTGCTTGAGCGGGATCGGCGGCGAGAAGCCGGGGCTCTCGGGCAGGCCAGGAATCTCGGCCCAGGGCAGCTCGCCGGCCAGCATCTGGTACAGGATCACGCCGAGACCGAAGATGTCGGAGAGGTGCGTGACGCTGGTGGCAGACTGGGCGTGCTCGGGCGAGAGGTAGCCGGGGGTGCCCATGATCGCCCGTGTCACGGTGATCGGGGCTGCGGAGTCGCGGGCGATGCCGAAGTCGGTGAGCAGGGCGCGGGCGGCCTTCTGCTCCACAAGGATATTGCCGGGCGACACATCGCGATGCACCACGCTGAGCGAGTGGGCGTAGTCCAGGGCGGCGGCGATCTGGCGAAAGATCGCGAGCGCCTCGGGGAGCGGCAGGCGGCCGCGCCGCTCGATCACCTGGCGCAGCGAGCCGCCCTCGATATACTCCAGGATGGTGTAGAAGAAGGGCTGGCTGTAGCCGTAGTCGAAGAGCTGGGCGACGTTGGGGTGGCGCAGGCGCGCAGCGATGGTAGCCTCGCGCTGGAAGCGGCGGATCGCCTCACGGTCCTGCGACATCAGCAGCTTCACCGCCACGACATGCTCAGGCAGGTGGGCGTGGCGAGCCAGCCAGACCTCGGAGGTGGCGCCGCGGCCGATCTCGCGCTCCAGCTTGTAGTTGCCGACCTGGGCGGGAACATTCATAACGAATGCAAAATGCAAAATGCAAAATGCAAAACGGCGACCGTGGACACTCCACCTGCCGGGCTCGCATTATACCATCCGAACAGGTGGGCGGGTAACGTCAGCGGCGCGTAGTGCTGCGGCTTTTGCATTTTGCATTGCGGGCAAACTACTTCCCGTAGCCCTCAGGATGGGCCTGGTGCCACGCCCAGGCGGAGCGGATGATCGCCTCGAGCTCGGCGTAGCGAGGCTGCCAGCCAAGCTCCTGGCGGATCGCCTCGGAAGACGCGATCAGCGTGGCAGGGTCGCCGGCCCGGCGTGGGCCAACGACGTGCGGGATGGGGTGCCCAGTGACCTTGCGGCACATCTCGATCACCTCCATCACGCTGAAGCCGCTGCCATTGCCCAGGTTATACTTGCGCGAGCCGGTGCGATCAAGGCTCTGCATCGCCAGAATATGGGCCGAGGCCAGATCGACCACATGCACATAGTCGCGCACACAGGTGCCATCGGGGGTGGCGTAGTCGTCGCCGTAGACGGTAAAGTGAGGGCGCTGGCCGAGGGCCACCTGGAGGATCAGCGGGATAATATGCGTCTCGGGGTCGTGGTCTTCGCCGCGGCCGGGGGTGTCGCCACAGGCGTTGAAGTAGCGCAGGCAGACCGACTGGAGGCCGTAGATGTGCTCGAACCAGTGGAGCAGCCGCTCGACAAAAAACTTCGACTCGCCGTAGGGCGAGCCGGGGACGATCTTGTTGGTCGCCAGGATCGGCATCTGCTCGGGCTCATCGAACAGGTTGGCGGTGGAGGAGAAGATGCAGCGGCGCACCCCGGCCTCCACGGCGAACTCCAGCAGGTTGGCGGCGTTCACCAGGTTATCGCGCAGGTAGAGCAGGGGCTGCTGCATGCTCTCGCCCACCAGGGTGTACGAGGCGAAGTGCATGATCCCATCGATGCCCGTGTGCTCGGCGAAAACGTTGCGCACGGCGTTGTAGTCGGCCAGATCGGCCTGCACAAAGGTGGCCTCGGGGTGGACGGCGGCGGCGTGGCCCTGGTACAAGTTATCGAGGACGATGGCCTGATGGCCGGCCGCGATTAGCTCGGCGGTGGTGACCGAGCCGATGTAGCCCGCGCC